>NZ_CEYNSH010000019.1:44640-51708 GCF_982872775.1 Psychrosphaera sp.
ATCCCTCGCTCAATAGAGCGTGACGGTTCAAGTCCGTCCCCGGGCACCATTTAAACGGCTAGTTTTAAAATAGCAATGTGACGCGAGTATAGCTCAGCTGCTAGATTATGACGCAACCTCAGGTTGCGACCAGATGAAAGCACTGAATTAGAAAGCATATGTGACGCGAGTATAGCTCAGCTGGTAGAGCGCAACCTTGCCAAGGTTGAGGTCACGAGTTCGAACCTCGTTACTCGCTCCAATTTCCCCCTCTAAATAGACTCCCAAGTTAAAAACACCGCTTAAATAGTCTTTGTTGTTTTGCATTTCTGCTACAGTGCGATTTACGTTGTAGTATTCGTTAGAGTAAAAATATTCCCGTCAGCTTTATGTTTAACTTTATAGCGCCATAAGAGAAGCCTGATGGCAATATATAACTATTCTAGAGGTGTGCAGTGCCCAAATCATTAATTAGCTTTTATGAGCGTTTTGAAGCCGATATTTTATCCGGTAAGAAAACCATAACGATCAGAAATCGTGATGAGAAGGATTATTCAATAAACTCAGTCGTTGACGTTGTAACATTTGAGAGTGAACGTTTTTTTACTAAGCTTCGCGTCTTAGGCGTAAATCAAATTAGTTTTGATGACTTAAATGAATCTCATGCTAGGCAAGAAAACATGAGCTTGGCGACACTAAAAAGTGTTATTTCTGAAATTTACCCAAATGAATCTGAGTTGTATGTGATTTCTTTTGAAAGAGTGGAGTAGTAAAAAAGCACTACTCCAGTTGAACTAGTAGGTTAAAGCTACAGCTATCAGTCACTTTTGCCGTTAGCCAGTGTGTCAGCCTCTTCAGCATTCGGTGAATCTTCACTTTGCTTTGCCAAAATCGATTCTGGTGAACTCTGTGTATAGTTCGATTTGATGTGTAAGTCTCGTTGAGGAAACGGTATTTCAATTTCATATTTGGCTAAAGCATCATCAAGTGCCCAAAGATAGTCAGAAATCAGTGCGGTAGGACGCTTTACCTGCTGAGCAGAGACCCATACACCTAGTGTAAAGTTAACAGCACTATCGCCATAGCTCGTCATCCAAACAACGGGTTGTCTTCCAATAATGTTGAGAGTGTATGGAACGTTCTCTGCGGCTTCTAAAGCGGCTTTCTTTACAAGCTCTTTATCAGTGCCGTATTTTACGCCAAATGGTATTCTGAAGCGCCTTACGTTGTCTGCTAATGTCCAGTTTGTGACCATTCCTGATACCAAATCTGCATTAGGGATCAATATGTCCACGTTGTCGTTGGTTCGGATTAAGGTCGCACGCATATTAATTTCAATGACACCACCAACGACTCCGTTAGACAATTCGATGAAGTCACCTACTTTTAGAGTGCGCTCAAACATGATCATTAGGCCAGATACGAAGTTATTGACCATGTTTTGTAAACCCAAGCCAATACCAATACCTAAGGCACTGGCCATTATCGCCAGTTCGGTCACTTTGAAGCCAAGCATAGTTAACGCGATAATAAAGCCCACAAAAACAACGATGTAGTGGATTATTCGACTGATGATATAAAGTTGATGTGAATTGGAATTACCGCCTTTACGTGCCAGCTTATTGAACCCGGCTTGTAGCAAACGAGAGACAATAAAAGTAACGATTAAAACCAAGAAAAAAGATAGGACTTGGCCAATAGTTAGGGTGAACTCACCGATTTGTAAAAGTTGGGAGTCTAGCCACTTTGTCCATTCAAAGTTTAATAGCTTTTCGTTGTTACTTGGAGTTGTCATCTTTTTTACTCGTTAGTCTTTATTTTTTAGGTGGTTAACTTTTTCATGTTCCAATATTGAGCTGTTCGTATTCGTCTCATTATTTAATTGGGTTATAGCCACTTTTTCTTTTTAAATATGCCAATCAACACAACTGCAATGGTCAACATAACACCTAGTAAAATGAAATAGCCATTTGGGGCTTTCAATTCAGGTATATATTCGAAGTTCATGCCGTATAGCCCAGCCAAAAAGCTAAGTGGAACAAAAATTGCGGTAATGACCGTCAGCACTCGCATGGTGGCGTTAAGCTGATGGCTTGTAACGGACATATAACCGTCGACCAAATCGCCACAAATGTCATAATACATTTGGCTTAAACTTAACAGCCGGTCCACTCGTTCGTTTAAATCATTGATAGTGTGGACTTCTTTGTTATTGACTAGATCTGTGTCCTCATCGTCTATCAGTGCAGCTAACGATTTACCAATATTTACGTGATAATTAAAGGTGCGACGTAACTTGATTAGTCTCGATTGATATTGGGTTATTTGCCGCATCAGCTGGTCATTACCTTTGTTTTGAAACTCATCCTCAATTGATTCTAGTTCATTTTCAAAATCGATAAGTTCTTTGAGGTATAAACCACAACTAGTGTGAAACAGCCTCATGGCAAGATGGGCAGGACTGCGTTTGAGATATTTTGTACTCTCTTTGGTGAACATAGCATTGACAGCGGTTGACGGCTTGTCATGGCGTGAAATTAAAATTCGCTCACCAATAAAAAGGCTAATTTGCAAATGCTCAAATATAAGTCCAGGTTGTGTTTTGTAAATGCCTCGGTAAAGCAGGTATAAATAATTTGAAAATAATTCAATTTTAGGTGGGTGGCGATCTCGAAGCGCATCTGAGATAGCTAAAGAGTGACATCCAAGTTCAGCCAAGAGGCTTCGTTCTTGCTCTGTATCGTGTTCGCTAATATCAAGCCATAGATAGGAAGTCTCAGAGGTTTGCCATTGGGTTAATAAAGACAAGTCACCTATAGTGGTGTTTCCTTCTTTTGTGACCAACATACATTGGATCATAGCTACCTCAACAATCGTTCATCGGACGATTTTTATAATTAATTACATAGACTTGTTATAGCAAGAGAAACACTCATACGAAACCAAAATTGAACTTTTATGAGTTAAAAATTGATTTAACAAGAGAGTTGTTTTGAATCAGTTCATTTTTATTTTGGGTAAACGTTCAAATTTAACGCAAAATAGATTAACTTACGCAACCAGTTGTGAAAGGTGCGAAGACCTAGTGTATAATCGCCAGTTACTGAAGATTTGCATAACTCAGATGCAACGTGCCTAAATTCATCGAGAAAATAAAAAGAGATTAAGATGGGAAGAGCTTACCAAAACCGTAAAGAGTCAATGGCTAAAACAGCCAACATGAAAACTAAGATTTATTCTAAGTACGGTAAAGAAATTTACGTTATCGCTAAAAATGGCGGTGGCGATCCAGATACCAACGTAGCACTTAAAAACATCATTGAGCGTGCCAAAAAAGATCAGGTTCCAGCGCACGTAATCAAAAACGCCATCGACAAAGCAGAAGGTGGCGCAGGTGAAGACTATTCACCGGCACGTTACGAAGGCTTCGGGCCTGGCGGTTGCATGGTGATTGTTGACTGTCTAACTGACAACAACAACCGTACTATTATGGAAGTGAAAAACTGTTTC
This sequence comes from Psychrosphaera sp., assembly GCF_982872775.1. Classification (NCBI taxonomy): domain Bacteria; kingdom Pseudomonadati; phylum Pseudomonadota; class Gammaproteobacteria; order Alteromonadales; family Pseudoalteromonadaceae; genus Psychrosphaera; species Psychrosphaera sp. The sequence continues at coordinate 48,130 of NZ_CEYNSH010000019.1, forward strand.
ACCAAAACTAACTCCAAGCTTGGTGCTCAAGGTTCTGCTGCACACATGTTTGACCATGTTGCTATTTTTGTATTCAGTGGCGAAGACGAAGACTCAGTACTTGAAGCACTAATGATGGCTGACGTTGATGTAACAGACGTAGAGAGTGAAGACGGCAAGATCACCGTTATCGCACCTTACACTGAATACAACAACGTAAAAGTTGCATTAGAAGAAGCGTACGAAGGCATCGACTTCGATGTTCAGTCTATTTCTTGGGAACCGCAAACAACAACACCAGTTACTGGTGAAGACGTAGCGGTATTCGACAAGTTCATGGACATGCTGAACGACTGTGAAGACGTTCAAGAGGTTTATCACAACGCTGAAATCGAAAGGTAATTCTTTCGTAACTAACTAACTAACTAACTAATAACGTTAACAAAGCCCTGCCATTTGGTGGGGCTTTTTTGTGCGTGTAAAGGTGGTGGTTGATTAAATTGTATGCTAAAAACGTTGATATATTCTAACGGGCAAAAAATGCACCTTTGGCCTTTATTGAAAGGCGTTGCTTTCCGCTTCAATTGATATCTAAGTAAAAGGATTTACCGTGTACAAAAAATTAGCGTTAACAATATTTTTATTTATCCCTTTGTTTTCAGCATATTCTATGGAGTTTGTTGAGGGAGAGCACTACCTAGAAATCAAAGGTACGCTGACCAAGAACAAAGAAATCACCGAGTTCTTCTCTTTTTATTGCCCGGCCTGTTTTAGACAAGAACCATTTATGAATGACCTCAAAGCATCGATGCCAGAAGGGGCCACATTCAAGAAAAATCACGTTAGCGGTATGCCAGGCAGAAATCCCGAGATTGAACAACTGCTTACAAAGGCGCTAATTACCGCTAAGCATTTGAAGGTTGAGTCGGTGCTCGTTCCTGCAATCTTCGATACTATTCACCTAAATAGGTCCAACTTTAATAGCGCTAAAGACATTAAAAAACTGTTTGAAGCTAATGGTGTAGACGGTGACAAGTTCGACAAAACCTTTTCGAGTTTTGCGGTTAAAGCAAATGCCAAAAAGATGCATAGAAATACCGACAATATTCGCAGACAAGGCTTTAGCGGCGTCCCTACGTTAATCGTAAATGGCAAGTATAAGCCGTTGACCAATAATCTAAAGTCTATGCAAGAATACAAAGCGCTAGTGATGTATTTATTAAACAAAGCAGGGTAATAGCTTGTATTTCATCGCTGCGTTCGGATTATTAATGATGTGTCTGAGCGCTATCATGATAGCTAATCCAAATTATTGGGCTGAAGGGATTATCACTTTCAGTAAAAAGTCATATTTTCATTGGTTTGAAGTTTTCAGCCGATTAATCGCCGGAGTCGTGTTCGTAATTTATAGCCATACAACACGGTTTCCTAACCTAATTAACGTTGCAGGTTATTTACTCATTGCTGTAGGAGTTGGTTTGATAATTACTGGCGCTACCAAACACAAGCAATTTGCTGTCTGGTCCGCTCACAAGTTTAAACACACCTTCCGGCCTGCAGGCGTTTTTTCATTTATTTTTGGTGGGTTCTTGATTTATATATCGGTTGTTATTGGATGAAATTAAAAATTTAAAATAAGGATGTTCGATATGAATCACGCAAAAAACGTTTTTATTTCATTAGTCTCAGGTATTGTTTTAGCAATGCTTGGAGTGTACTTCACTGGTTTTATCGCTGCATTTGCCATGCCGAGCAGTTTGGCAAATGTGATGTGGGCTTGGGATATATTTGTCGTTCAGTTTTTAGGGTTTGGCGTATTGGCGATTATGTTGTCTTACTTGGTCGCCTACTTGTCCAAACTCAGCTTTGTTTACTCTGTGTTAGCTATTTTCGTTATTGCTCAATTCGTTTTATTCTTGATCACGGGTAATCTATTTAGCATTTATATAGCGAACATCTTAACCATGTTTACTTGCTTAACGTTAGGCTGGTTTGTGGCGTGTAAAAAGTTCGATTAAATAAAAGTGGAACAACAACAGAATAAAGGAAGTAGCGGTGTATAAAGGTTCGTGTTTGTGTGGTGCTATTAAGGTTGAGCTTACTGGCTCTATCGAAGACATCATTCATTGTCATTGCTCTTTGTGTCGGAAAAATAGTGGAACGGCCTACGCGACAAATGGGTTTATAAACACAAGCGACTTTTCAGTCATTGACCCTCAAAACAAGCTAGCTACTTATGAATTTAAGCTAGGTAAAAATAGACATTTTTGTTCTGTTTGTGCCTCACCAATTTATAGCTCTAACGCGGATAACCCACAAAAGTTAAGAATACGACTCGGTATTCTAGACTCAGACATTGTAGAAAGGCCCATTTCACATAACTTTGTTGGCTCAAAGGCAAACTGGGACGACTTAGATGCAAACCTACCTAGATATGATGGTTTTGAACCAGCAAGACAGAAGGTCTAATTAGTACATGTCAAAAAATTTAAGATTCAGACCGTTTTTATTAGAAGACAAACAGGCGTGTTTAGCGGTTTTTGATACAAATTGTCCTAAATATTTTGCCCCTAATGAACGTCAAGACTACGCAGACTATTTAGACGAAAACCCAATTGGTTATGAAGTTTGTTTGATTGATGGTGCCATTGTTGGAGCGTACGGCTTAAGCGGCGTTCCAAGTGACTATTTGAGAATAAATTGGATTTTAATTTCGGCCCAAAATCATGGAGATGGCATAGGTCATCAATTTATGACCAGAATCCTACAAATATCAAAGCAACAAAGTGCTAAGCAAATAAAAATCGCAGCCAGTCATCTTTCCGCGCCTTTTTTTGCAAAGTATGGCGCGATAGACGTTAAAACCACATTTGATGGTTGGGGGCCTGATATGCATCGAGTGGATATGGTTCTTTCGGTTTGAACTTAGTGAGACAACAAAACTTACATTTAACAACACATTAAAGTATTGTGATATGGCACCGTAGGACGATGCCAAATAGACTTAAGGAAATAAAATGTCTGATATTGAATTTTCTGACTCACAAAAAGAAGCCATGGTGGCAAAGCTACAGTCATATTTTGACCGAGAACTTGATTGTGAGTTGGGGCAGTTTGATGCCGAGTTTTTATTAGATTTTATCGCAAAAGAAATGGGCGCGTTTTATTACAACAGCGGCTTGCGTGATGCCAGAGCGATTTTTGAAAATAGGGTCGAGGCTATAGATGAAGACCTATATGCTATCGAGAAAACCACTGACTAAGCACTTGATTAAGATTCAAAGAGAACAACATGGAAATTCAAGTACATAGACCTAAGCAGTTTTATGATTTTGCCAGGACCTACCGTTTATATGTTAATAACGTAGAAGTGGGGCAAATAAGAAGAGGCGAGACCAAAACCATCACGGTTTCTGACAATGCTCAAAGTATTCAAGCCAGAATAGATTGGTGTACGAGCCAAGAATTCGCTTTAAGTGATGTTGTAGACAACAAAATTACCGTTAAAAATGCCTTTGCCCATAATATTTTTAGAGTGCTATTCATGACGACTTATTATATTTCAAAGGGCAAACACAAGTATTTGGTTATTGAGTCAGG
>NZ_CEYNSH010000019.1:51808-56072 GCF_982872775.1 Psychrosphaera sp.
TTTTTCCAACTCTTCTTCGTTTTCATTTTTGATTTCATGTGCCAATGCCTGTGATTTATCGAGGCTTTGTTCTTTAAGTCTAAAACGACTTACCTGAGTCATCAGTTTTTGTGACAGCTCTTCAAGTTCCAGAGTCATACCGCCTAGTCTTTGACTCTCGGCTACACTGTTAGAGGTGGTGTGGTCGATGATGACGACTCGCTTACCTATGTCTTCCGCAACCGTTGCTTGCTCTTCAGAAGCTTGTGCAATTTGTTGGGTCATATCACTGATGACTTTGACCGAATTGGCAATATCAATCAGGGCGCTACCCGCGGTATTGGATTTTTCAACGACGGTACTGTTTTGCTGTTTACTCTCTTCCATATTTTGGACTGAGGCGTGAGCTTTTTGTTGCAGAACGCCAATCACATCCATGATTTCATTCGTCGATTGTTGAGTTCGTTTGGCTAATGTTCTGACCTCATCAGCCACAACTGCAAAACCCCGGCCTTGTTCACCGGCGCGCGCTGCTTCAATTGCGGCATTTAAGGCCAATAGATTGGTTTGTTCGGCAATGCCATTAATGACATCAACCACGGTGCTGACGCTTTCAACTGCTGACTGTAACTCTAAGATTGCGGTAGACGCATTTTCGATTTTGGTAGATAGGTTGGAAATGGTATCGACCGTCTCGCTGACAATTTGGCTACCTTGATTTGCCAGCTCATCGGCATCTTGTGATGAACGAGCGGCTTCTAAACAATTACGAGCGACTTCTTGAATGGAAGACGTCATTTGTGTTGCCGCGGTCGCGACCATGTCTGTCTCAGCTTTTTGACTGTCCATTAAGTCTTGGTTTTTTTCAGTAATTTTAGTGATTTCTACTGATGATGATTTCAAGAAATTAGAGCCATCACGTATTTCGCCAATAAGTTGACTCAAATTATTCAGCATTGCATTAAATGCGGTACCAAATTGGGCAATTTCGTCCTTTCCATTGACTTTAACTCGACGAGTTAAATCGCCATCTGCCACGGCTTGTGTCTCCGTTACCATTTCTGAAACTGGCGTGATGACTCGTTTGTTAATCACGATATAAGAAATTAACACCATCAATAAGAGTAGAAATGCGTTTAATAGTGCAAGGTAAGTTGAATGAGTGCTCGATTGAACAATCTCTTGAAGTTGTTCTTCAGTTCGACTATTCAACACTTTTTGAAACTGGGTAACCGGGACCTGAATCTTCTTGGTTTGGGAGTGATACTTCTCATTGAATAACAAATCAATTGCACTTTCTCGGTCAGTATCCGCTAAAGAAAATGCCTTTTCTTCGATTGTCACCAAATCTAAAGACAAATCATTCGACTCAGCGAGTAAAGCAAGCTCTTGATCACTAAAACCTTCTTTTTTGAGTAAGTCGGTATAGGCGATTTGTTGGCCATCCTTACGCGGCTCGTCGCCTGTAATACTGTTAACAATTGACCAATAGGCTTGTTCATACTGTTTGTCACCTGTGATCACATAGGTTCTGGCTAGTCGTGTGAGTTCACTACTAGAAATACTTGCCTCCTGCCCCAGTTTATATGACTCAAATCGAGTTTGGGCGGCATTAACTAATTCATCTTGGTTGTTAAAGACTTTTAAGACAGTAAAAATTAAAAATATAGTCACTAAGCCAGTGGCAATGAGAAGATACTGAAACACTTGTTTTATGGACATGACATTCCTAAGGGTTACAAATAGACAAAAAGGAGAGATATAAATGTAGTCGTTGATCTCAGATGTGTAAAAGTCGACAGGTTGGTGAAGGAAAGGCTTGGTCAAGTACCGGTTGTTAACGTATTAATTGAAGTGTTTTACAATCCAGACTGTAAGTGTGAACATAATGAATTTGCAGTCTGCATTTTAAAAGCTAGGAATAAAAAGGACCTAAATGCATATCCCATCAAAGTACCTAAATACAAATACTGAAGAGCTAGTTACCTTTGCGCAAAACTATCCTTTTGCGACGCTTTTTGTACAAGCTAATGAAGAGTTGGATGCGCACCATTTACCCTTTCACGTCCATTTTGATGACAAGGGCGAATTTAGCTTTCAAAGCCATATTGCCAAAGCCAATCCATTGTGGAAATCTTGCGTTGATGGTCAAAAAATCCTGCTTGTTTTTCACGGTCCGAGTGGCTACGTCAGTCCTAATTATTATCCATCCAAAGAAAAGACGGGACGAGCGGTTCCAACATGGAATTATTCTGCTGTACATGTAAAAGGCCGAATTCGTTTTTTACATGACACTGAGTGGCTGATGACGTTGTTTCAGCAGATTTCCGATAGTCATGAGAAATCTCAAGCAACACCATGGTCGGTGTCGGATGCACCCGCCGATTACACACAAAAATTAAGTAAAGCTGTGGTTGGGATAGAGATTGATGTCGAAGAAATAATTGGCCAATTTAAGTTGAGCCAAGATAAAAAGCCCGATGATTTTAATGGTGTTATTGATGGGCTGGAACAATCGGGCGACGCTCAAGCTATGGCAGTTAGCAAGCAGATGAAACTGCTTAAAAGGAATTAAAAGGTAGGAGCAAAGTGAATCAAACCTTAACCATTGTTGTCAGTGACATTTTTGGTCGAACCCAAGCGCTAGAGTCTTTTGCGGCAAATCTCGTTGACTCGACAGAAATATTCGACCCCTATGGTGGAATTGATCATAAGTTCGCAAATGAGACAGAAGCCTACCAGTTCTTTACAAGCCAGATCACATTAGAGAAATACGTTCGTGATTTACACGAGTATCTGAGCAACACTTCTGGTCCGGTAAAGCTAATTGGTTTTAGTGTTGGCGCATCAGCGATATGGCGATTATCGAATGGTTGTGGTGGGGAACGTTGTGATTATCTCCAACGCATTGTTCAAGCGGATTGCTTTTATGGCTCGCAAATTAGAAACCACACAGAAATAGAGCCTACATTTCCAGTCCAATTGGTATTCCCAGCCAAAGAGTCGCACTTTTCTGTTTCGGAACTGATTAAAGAGTTGTCTGACAAGCCCAGAGTCACAATTGAGCAAACTGACTACTTTCATGGATTTATGAACCCTTGCTCAAACAGCTTTGATGACAAGGGTTACGAAGAGTTCGTCAGACGTTTAACGACAGCTAAGCCATAAAGTATTATTCTAAACAACGTAATATTATTCATGACTCTTTACAATTTTGATGACTATAAACTCTTGTGATTCCTGTAAAATTCAGTAGTCTAAGCTATCTAAAAGATCGTTAATAGTAGGTTCAAAGGAGGGTAAATGACTAAGAACGTTGAAAAAATGAAAACTAACTCCATTAAGTTTGAAGTAAAGGCTTTGATTGTATTAACCGTCGCAATGTGTGCGTTGTCGTTTTTTGCTGTTGGTCTTATGTATGGTCAAACTTTTGATAACGAGATGTTAGTGAAGTTGTTACTTTTTGTTGGAGTGGCCAATGCAGCGACCGTTGGATATTGCTTGTATCGCTTAAAGCAGGCATTTGAAAGGTAGAATAAAAGGGTAAGGAATCTTCGACTATGGAATATTGGAACAAACTTGCGACTTGGCAGAAAGTGTTAGTTGGAGCATTACTCATTGGTGCTGCGTTTATGATGCCAGAGCTGATGTTTTTTTATGACATAGGCGGTATGGAGCTTATGTTTGGCTTTGCTGTAATGTACTTACAATCTATTAAAGCCTATTACCATTCTAAAGTCGCAGCATTTAAACAGGCTATTGCAACGTTTACTATCGCACTTTCCTCAACGTTGATTTTTAATCGCCGTGTTTATTGGGTTCAAGCCTCTTTCTGCGTATTAGTCTTTGGCTTCACCGGCTCTCTTTACTTAGCCTCTCTATTTGTATTCCCAGGAGCGTTGTTAACAGGTGCCAACGGACTAACTTAAACTTACTCTGATTTATAAAGGGATCAGAACATGGTTTCAAACTTTACGACGAATATTTCACCTTATGTGAAAGCCGAACTTAAACAGTATCGAATCGCCATGAAAAACGGGGAGGTCGATTTGGCCTTTTCCCATTTAGAAAGCGCCCACGTACTGGGTCAACACTCTACGTATTGGCACGTCAAAGTTCATTGCTTCATGCTGTTATGGGGCGTTCGAGCCGTCAGTCCAAAAGAGTGCCTAGGGCAATTACTTCGTATTGCAGGAGCTTTGACCAAAACCGCAATCGGTCTCGTTCCTTCTGGTAATACAGGTGGAACGAACATCAGCCCATTTAAACGTCTGCCGTTGAGTCC
>NZ_CEYNSH010000019.1:56172-57993 GCF_982872775.1 Psychrosphaera sp.
CACAGAATTTGGGTTTGCAGCCATGTGTGAACCTAGTGTTTGACTAAATGGAGCGGTAAAAATGGAAGTCGTATTAGGAATGGGTGTCATTGTAGCTATGGCGTTGGTTTGGTTACTTCCCCTGTTTTTCCTGATTGTTTCAAAAAGAACATCGGGCTTTAGAAAGTTTTTGTGGGTATTGGTATTTCTATTTATTTCTTGGTTTGCCTGGCTTGCTTATATATTATTGGTGCCCAAATCAGACCCAAGGTTAGAACACCTTAAATTTAGGTAAACCCATCAATCATGTTTCTCCCTCAAGGTAGTCGTGTCATCACAATAGGCGATGGCGACCTGAGCTTTTCGAGAGCCCTGTTGGCGCACGTTAGCGCCGAAAACCTCATTGCCACGACGTATGACTCTGAGTCTGTACTTCTTAATAAGTATCAACGCAACGCATTAGTAGACCTTCACGAAGCGGGAGTTCGCACAGAGCATGGGCTGGATATTACTGATCTAAATACCATTCCCGAGGATTTAAAGGGCTTTGCAGATATAGTGATCTTTAATCACCCGTTAGTTCCAACTCAAAAGTCCTACGCTCAATATCAAAAAGAACGAAACAAAAGCGCAAATTTGTTCAACCGGGCTTTGTTGTATGCCTTTTTAAAACACAGCTTTGGCTATCTACTAAATCCAAATGGCCAACGTCTTTGTTACATCACGACCAAATCAGTTAAACCTTACAGTCATTGGCATATAGAAACGAGTTTGACGGGCCATAAATCGAATTCGCACACGCGATATTCATACTTAGGCAGTGAGCCTTTTGACCTGTCTATGTTCAAAAACTATCAGGTGAGGAATGTAGATAGAGATAAATGTGTCAAACACGAAGCTAGCGATGTCTATGTGTATTCGGACAATTTGTCACACAAAATAAAAGCGCGTTTGACTGAGTTTAAATATGACTCGCCCGGATACTGCCCACTGTGCCGAAAAGGGCCATTCGCTAATGAAAGCGATTGGGAGTTGCATCAGCAGACCCGAATTCACAAAGCGCAGCAGGCCTATCATGATGACTGGCTTGAACACTTGGCCAAAAGCGAGTTGAGCCAGTAAATAACAAAAAAGCAATGCACTAAAACTTCAGGCTCTGATTAAAAACAACGCCCAACGGCGATCTATTTAACGAGATAAGAAATGTTCCAAAAAGTAGTCAACCTTATAATGAATGATCCATTGAGAATCCTTGTCTATCTTTGGACAAAATTGGTGACGATAAAGCTGTATTTCGCTTCGAATATAAAAATAGCAGCTGGGCTTAGATTCAACGGTACGCCATTGATAGATATAAGAAGAGGCAGTCAGTTGTCTATTGGAAAAGGCGTGATGCTGAACTCAAGAAACAAGGGCTACCACATCAACATGCACTCTCCTGTGAAACTATTTGCGGATAGACCTGGTGCCAAAATCGAAATTGGCGACAAAACTAGGATACACGGTACCTGCATTCATGCATTCAACTCGATAAAAATAGGCAAAAGCTGTTTGATTGCAGCAAACTGTCAGATCATTGATGGCAATGGCCATGACCTCTCATTTCCTGACATCGAAAACAGAATCAATACAGATGGCATCAGTAAACCAGTCGTCATCGAAGACAATGTGTGGATTGGCGCTAACTCAATCATTCTTCCTGGCGTGACGATCGGCAAAGGCTCTGTTATTGCAGCGGGTAGCGTGGTGACAAAAGACATTCCACCAATGGTCGTAGCTGGTGGAAATCCGGTAAAAATAATCAAGGATTATTCAGCGAGTAAAAACCAAACTGGTTGATAG
>NZ_CEYNSH010000020.1:0-25329 GCF_982872775.1 Psychrosphaera sp.
TTAGCTTGGGCTCTTACAAAACAGTTCTATTTGACGATTCGCAAGACTGCGCTGTTCGGCGACATCCTCTTTGGTCAATACTTTAGGGTTTCCTTTGTCATCCAAAACTCGTACGTTTTTAAACGACTCTAGTACCTTAATGTTGTGCTTGGCTTTACTACAGTATTGCTCGGCTTGAGAGTTAAGCTCTTCCACTGCATCACTGCCACCGCCAACATTGATCCCCAAGTTTTCACCTTCAACGGTGTCATTCCCTGCTTTTCTGGCCGTTGTGCGAACGCGGTCGCCTTCTACTTCAAGCTCGACATAGTCGCTGTTTTTAGGTCGGTATTCGCTGAATGTGACCACACCATTGTCATCTATCCAGCGATAAACTTTGATTTTTTGGATTTTGGCAATGGCAATGTCTGAAAGAAATACCAAACACAACCCTGTTAAAATGGTTAAAAACCTCATGCCGTCCTCTTTTTGTCTTTCTTTTTTCTATGATATGGTACTTTTATATCCTTATTTGACTAGAAAATAAAAGAAAATTTAATGTCTCAGCAAAATTCTTCACAAAGTACCTCGTCCGAGAAGTTTTATTTACTTCCAAACCTGCTGACAACAGCGGGTTTGTTTTCAGGTTTTTATGCCATTATCTCTGCGACGAATGGTCATTTTGAAGCATCAGCAATTGCTATTTTTATTGCGATGATATTCGACGGTTTAGACGGTCGTGTTGCTCGGCTGACTAATACTCAGAGTGCGTTTGGCGCCGAATATGACAGCATGGCCGATATCGTGTCCTTTGGTATCGCACCAGCCCTACTTGCCTATAATTTTGCACTACAAGACCTCGGAAAGCTGGGTTGGTTATCGGCCTTCATTTATGTAGCATGTGCCGCATTGCGCCTTGCCAGATTTAACACTCAGACTGGCGATGGGCCCAAAAACTATTTTCAAGGACTTGCCTCCCCTGCCGCCGCCGCAATTATTGCGAGTGGAATTTGGGTTGCCACAGAGTTTTCTTTAGCGGGTGATATCCTCAAATATTCGATAGCGATAACAACTGTTCTGATGGGCCTATTAATGGTCAGCAACTTTAGATACAGCGCTTTCAAAGAAATTGACTGGCGAAATACCAATACATTTTTAGGGCTATTAGTTATCGTCCTTGCCTTTGTTCTGGTGGCAGCAAGGCCTGCTGAGGTGTTATTTATCGTCTTTATCGTCTATGGCCTAAGTGGTCCTATAATCGGAATCAAGTCGATGAAAATTGAAGACATAGTAGAACGAAACAAAGACGCCGATTTCGATGATGTTGACTCAGCTCCCAATGATGATGCTGACTTTGCACCATCATCAAAACAAACACCGGACTCTAAAGAAAAATAAACTCTCCTTTTTCAATTATTTGCTTTTCCTTAACTCGCAAAGCCGTTCTATAAAATTGTTACAAATATTACGGCTTACATTTGTGTTGCACTATTGGCGCAAAACCACTTGTTATAATATGCTATAGAATCAACAAACCGCTACTAACTATTAGCTAAGTATGACAAACGTGGGAACAACTCAATGGATTTAGTTAACTTTCAAGTGGGTGCCAAGACAATTTCCCTACCCATTTTAGACATATTATTAACCGAGCAGTTTAATAATGACTTAACCGAAGTTCCAAATAACAACCCAAATTTCATCGGCGTTCGAGAGTTCATGGGAACACCTGTACCTATTTTTGATTTAGGTATGATCCTCAATCACAACTCGACTAATACTCAAAACAAGGCGGTAATTAGTAAACTCAATGAACTAAAACAACAAAGCCAAAGTTGGTTAAATGCCCTAAGTTATGAACAAGGTGCGACCATCAATCTTACGCATGCTGGGGCAACCCATGAGCACGTTAATTTTGCAAAATGGTTGAGCGACTTTGAATCAGACGACGAAGATTTGTCGACGTTGTTAAATCGCGTCAAAGATACTCTTTTCCAAACTTACGATGAGTTTGCGAATGCGAGCTGCGATAAGTGGACAAAAAATAAGAGTACCGTGATAAATAGACTTGAACGACTTTTTGACTCTGCAATAGAACAAGTAGAAGTTGGCTACAAACCCATTATCGTGTTTACAACGGTCGATGGTCGAAATCCGCACGTTGGGCTATTAGTCGACAAAGTAAAAGATAATATCCATGTGGATGAAAGCGATATCAAATCACTAGACACGGTAACGGCAACAGGATTTGACTTGGACCAAGAAACCAAATCCATGCTCAAAGGGTTAATTCAAGTGGACAACAAACACAGTCTGATCATTGAGACCAAGTCATTGTTTAGCCAGCAATTACAGGAACAAATTGCTTAAGTTTTCCGAAACATAAGGCAGAGAAAAATACAGGCATACGCCAGCAGCCAAACCGGCGGCGATATCATCTATCATGATGCCTAAGCCGCCATGCACATGTTTGTCCAAATAACTGATTGGCCAAGGTTTCACAATATCGAAAAAGCGAAATAATACAAAGCCGAGAATCACAGCTGTCCAGCTAAATGGCACAAAACAAAGAGTGATAAACATCCCCGCAAATTCATCCCATACAATTGCTTTATGATCATGGACACCTATATCGGCCGCGGCTTTACCGCAAATATAAGAGCCTACTACACAAACCAAAATGGTAAATGCCAGAAACGCCACATACGGGCTATAAACAAACATCAAATAGAATGGAATGGCAGCAATCGTACCAAAAGTGCCCGGTGCTACCGGAGCTAACCCACTACCAAAACCAGTCGCGAGTAAATGGACTGGATTGCACAAATTGAAACGACTCGCTGGTACAGCAGATTGGCTCATAAATTATTCCGAGAAGTGCTGGAAGCCTTGATTTCGATCTAAGTCGTAAGGCTCACCATGTTTGGTTAGACAAATAGTTGGCGTGCCATTGGCATTCCCTTTCATTTGACCAATGCAGGTGTAGTTAATTCCCATTGCCGTTGCATTGAGCTCTAAGTAACCTTTTTGCTCTTCAGGAACCGTAAAGAGTAATTCATAATCTTCACCGCCCATCAATGCCAGCTCTAGTGCTTTGTCTTCACCTAATGCTTCAAGAACAACCGGTGAAACCGGAACCGTTTCTACGTTGATATGTGCAGATACATTAGAAGCTTTAATGATATGCCCTAAATCTTGAATAAGACCATCACTTATGTCCAAGGCAGACGTAGCAGCATGTCTTAAAACGTGCCCTGCAGCAATGCGTGCGGCGGGATAATCAAAACGCTGCTGGACTGACTTGAGTACATCTGAGCTGATGTCTTGCTTACCGAGCTTTGCCTCTACGGCTAGCGCAGAGTCACCAAGCTGGCCAGTTACATATATCCAGTCACCGGCTTTCGCACCACTACGAAGCAAAGCCTTACCCTCAGCGACAAACCCTTTTAGGCTCACACTCACCGCCAGTGGACCTTGCGTCGTATCACCACCTATGATTTGGACATTGTAATACTCGGCAATTTCAAATAAGCCTTCGGTGAATTCTTTTACCCACTCTTCATCGACAGACGGTAAAGTCAATGCAACAGAGGCCCATGCTGGTTCTGCGCCCATTGCCGCAAAATCACTCAAATTAACCGCTAAACAGCGGTGGCCTATGGAGCGAGGGCTTGCGTCTTTGAAAAAGTGTGTATTTTCGACCATGGTATCTGTCGCAACGACGAGCAGCATATCTTGCGGCATCTTTGTCAATGCGGCGTCGTCACCGACGCCTAGCACAACATCCTTTCGTTGCGGACCACGGTCAGTAAAGTAAGTTTGAATAAGCTCAAACTCTTTCATAACCAATTCCTTTAGAAGTATCTAAGGCTACTGAAGTGGAATGCGTAAGTCTTTACAAGCGCGATCAAGAACACCGTTTACAAAGCGATGACTGTCATCTGCACCAAACTTTTTAGCAAGTTCGATACCTTCGTTGATTGCAACTTTATAAGGTACGTCTAAGCGGAACTTTAACTCAAAAGCTGACAAGCGCATGATGGCTTTTTCGATTTGGTCAACTTCTTCATATGGACGCTCTGTATAAGGCATCAATGCAGTATCAAGCTCTTTGTAGTGCGCGGCTACACCACGGATTGCTTCTTTGAAGAATTCAACGTCAATTTTGTTAACGTCATTATCAAGTAAAAATTGTTGTTCAATATCGCTAACGTGGTTTTGGCTAATTTGCCAAGAGTAGATAGCTTGAACGGCCAGGCCACGGGCCTTTCTTCTTGCTGCAGGTTTCATTTTAAACGCCTTAAATCTGTGCTAACACATTAACCATTTCAAGCGCACCAAGAGCAGCTTCACCGCCTTTGTTGCCGGCTTTTGTGCCAGAGCGCTCGATAGCTTGTTCGATGCTATCAGTTGTGATCACACCAAACGAAACTGGGATGTCAGTCTCTAGAGATACTTGTGCTAGACCTTTGTTACACTCACCTGCAACAAAATCAAAGTGAGGCGTGCCACCACGGATTACCGCACCTATGGCAATGATTGCATCAACGTCACCACGCTTTGCGATTTTTTTCGCTGCAAGTGGTAATTCGTACGCACCAGGCACATAAACAATGGTGATATCGTCTTGATTAACTTCACCGTGTCTTTCAAGAGCATCGACTGCGCCTTCTAAAAGGCTGTCCACTACAAAGTGATTAAAACGAGATACAACTATTGCGAATTTTTTTCCTGTCGCACGAAAATTGCCTTCGATGACGTTCATTCGTAAACCTTATTTCTATTCTTTAAAAAATTTTGCGCGATAATACCACAACATTCGAAATGTTGTTAGCAGTTCGCGCAGTACACTTATTCACTTACGTATTCGACAACTTCTAAACCGAAGCCCGATAGTGCGTGATACTTCTTAGGTGAACTCAGTAGGCGCATTTTGTGTACACCTAACTGAGCCAAAATTTGTGAGCCTACACCAACATTTCTCGATGTACCTGACCACTTCGCCGGAGGTAAATTATCACCCGAATCTTCCGCCTCAAATCGCTTAACAAGATTAACCAATTCATTGGTCGACTCTTGCTTGCCAAGTAAAACAAAAACACCACCCTCTTTCGCGACTTTCTCAAGCGCATCATCAATCGCAAAGCTGCGACTTACAGAACGGTCAGATAATAATAAATCACTAAATGTATTTTGTAGATGTACGCGAACTAATGGCGCCTCTTGCTCTTCAAGGTTGCCTTTCACCATTGCAAAGTGAAGCTGTTCATCAATTGTGTCTTTGAACGTAACTAATTCGAATTCACCAAATTTAGTCGGGATCTTACATTTTGCAATGCGTTCAACCGTTGTTTCATTTAAATTGCGGTATTCGATTAGATCTGCAATCGTGCCAATTTTTAAGTCGTGCTTTTCTGCAAAAACTTCTAAATCAGGACGGCGAGCCATTGTTCCATCTTCGTTCAAAATTTCGACAATAACACCTGCGTCCGTTCTGCCTGCCAAACGGGCTAAATCAACCGCAGCTTCAGTGTGACCAGCTCGAGTCAATACACCGCCTTGCTTAGCAATTAATGGAAAAATGTGACCCGGTTGAACAATATCAGCTGGTTTTGCATTTGGTGCAACCGCTGCCTGGATTGTTCTAGCGCGGTCTGCTGCGCTAATACCAGTAGTAACGCCTTCAGCTGCTTCGATTGAAACGGTAAAGTTAGTAGCAAACTGCGCATTGTTATTGTCGACCATTAGGCCAAGGTTTAAAGAGCGTGCGCGCTCTTCCGTCATTGGTAAGCATACCAATCCACGAGCGTGAGTGACCATGAAATTAATGTGCTCAGGCGTCAACATATCCGCCGCCATGATCAGATCACCTTCATTTTCTCGATCTTCATCATCCATAAGAATGACCATCTTACCGTGACGAATATCTTCAATAATTTCTTCTGGTGTATTTAATTTCATATAGGTACCAATTTATCGGTGGGATTATTTTTTTAGATAGCCAGCACGTGCTAACAATGACATATCGACGCCAGAGGAGCTCGATTGCTGACCTACAAAATTCTCTACGTATCGGGCTATTATATCAACTTCGAGGTTAACTGCATCACCCGAACGTATATTTGCAAGGGTGGTTTGTGCAAATGTATGTGGGACTATCGTCAACTTTATTTGACCATCTGTCACGTCATTGACCGTCAAGCTTATTCCATCGACGGTGACTGAGCCCTTTTTAACGAAATAGCGTTGTAACTCTTTAGGTATAGACAACCAAATGTCTTTGGCTCGGCCGTTATCATATACATTTTGTATGTAGCTGACGGTATCAACGTGACCGCTGACCATGTGACCACCAAAACGGGTAGTCGGTAACATGGCTTTTTCTAAGTTTACTGCTTGTCCGGGCCCATAAAATTTGAACCCTGTGTTATTAATCGTTTCTAGCGACACATCGGCTTTAAAACTATTATCGGTAAAAGATACAACCGTTAAACATACGCCGTTTGTAGCGATACTGTCGCCAAGGTTCACATCCGAGAAATCAAGCGTGGAGGTCGACACTTCAACTTGAATGTCATCGCCCATTTTATTAATAGCAGAGATATGACCTGTGGCTTCTATAATTCCTGTAAACACGTTTAACCTTTCTCGTTGAGTATTTATGATTGAAGTCTGAGTAAATCAGAGTGTATAAGTCAGCCTGATATCATCGCCTACGTGGCGGCTATCAGTTAACGTCAGCGTTTTCGCGTCTGCCATAGAACTTAAAGGGCCTATCGGTAACACTTCTTGCGCATGCTTTCCTAATATTTTAGGTGCAAAATACATAATCAGCTCGTCCGTCAATTGGGCTTCCATTAACGAAGCAGCCAATTTCCCTCCAGCTTCAACCCAAAGGGTATTGAATTGCTGTTGTTGGCATAACGTCATCACTTCTTTTAAGTCAAAGCCACTTTCTGCGTCATAACATACTTGAGCTGTGACTATTTGCTCACTTATATGTTCGGCGAATGGCTCACTTTGACTTGAATTAGCATGAACCAAGATAACTTTAGCACCAGTTTGAAACAACTTAAGTGAGTCAACTTGTTCTGGCTTGATTCTCGCTTTGCCATCTAATACAACCACTACAGGTTGTCTTATATGAGTGTTAGTTTCATCTAAAGGGTATTCAAAATTTAGCTGTTCTGAGCGCACATTCATACTTGCATCATCGGCAAGTATTGTCCTAGCTGTTGTCAAAATTGCGCAAGATTTGGCACGAAAAGACTGCACGTCAGCTCTGGCAGCTGGGCCAGTAATCCACTTACTTTGACCATTTTGTAGTGCGGTTTTTCCATCTAATGACGCTGCGAGCTTTACTTGAACAAAAGGCCTTTGTTTTTCCATTCTAGAAAAGAAGCCTGGATTGAGCGCTCTACATTCTTGTTCTAATGCACTACGGTCAACGACAATACCCGCTTCCTCCAACATTTTTATGCCATTGCCCGCGACTTGTGGGTTGGTATCAAGCATACCGACGACGACTCTTGATACTTTAGCCTCAATTAACCTTAACGCGCATGGTGGCGTACGACCAAAGTGGCTACACGGTTCTAATGTCACGTAAGCCGTGGCTCCGGTTGTCTGTTCAAGTGTTAGAGGCGCTAACGCATTGACTTCAGCATGACCTGTGCCAGCCTTTTTATGCCAACCTTGACCAATCACTTGATGGTCTTTAACAATAACACAACCTACGTTTGGGTTAGGTGTCGTGGTGTATTGGCCTTTTTTGGCAAGTACAATAGCTTGAGCCATGTACTCATTGTCTTGAATTGGGTTCATTAGGTGTTTTTTATTTTGTTATTCAAACAGTTTGGACTGACGGCTTTTTAATTCTTTTTTATTATCCGCTTGTTGACCAATCTTAGCGATTTCTTCACCAAACTCACGGATATCTTCAAAAGAGCGGTATACGGATGCAAATCGGACATAGGCCACTTTATCTAATAAAACTAGCCCATCCATTATCAAGTTGCCTATAAATTCTGAGGTAATTTCGCGCTCACCCGTATTTCGAATTTCTTTTTTGATAGTTAAAATGAGTTGATCAACTTGTTCGGTGCTGACAGGACGTTTTTCAATCGCTCTGAGAATTCCGGCACTCATTTTATCTTCGTTAAAAGGTTCACGCTTTTTGTCGCGTTTAACGACTTTAGGCATGACAAGTTCGGCACCTTCAAAGGTAGTAAAGCGTTCATTGCATAGATTACACTCTCTGCGTCGACGCACCTGTGAGCCCCCTCCTACTAGTCGAGAGTCGATGACTTTAGTTTCTGTGGCCGAACAAAAGGGGCAATGCATATCGATTTCCTGTATGTACAAAAAAGCCGTGATTAAACACGGCTTTTCAGTTTACCACAGGTTTTGTGGGAATAAATAGCTTACGCGTAAACTGGGAAGCGTTCGCACAACGCGATTACTTGTTCTTTTACTCGTGCTAGGTTTTCTTCGCTGTTGATGTCGTCTAAAACGTCACAGATAAGGTTTGATAACTCTTCCATTTCAGCTTCTTTCATACCGCGACGAGTTACCGCAGGCGTACCTAAACGCAAACCAGAAGTAACAAACGGAGAACGAGGGTCATTAGGTACAGAGTTTTTGTTAACAGTGATAAACGCTTTGCCTAATGCTGCATCTGCGTCTTTACCTGTGATGTCTTTGTCAATCAGGTCGACTAAGAATAAATGGTTGTCTGTGCCGTCAGATACAATCTTGTATCCGCGCTCTTGAAGAACTGAACACATTTTCTTAGCATTTTTAACAACTTGTTGTTGGTATGCTTTAAACTCAGGCTGAAGTGCTTCTTTAAACGCAACGGCTTTAGCAGCAATAACGTGACACAAAGGACCGCCTTGACCACCAGGGAAAACTGCGCTGTTTAACTTTTTGTATAAGTCTTCGTCTTTAGCACCTGAAATGATAAGACCGCCACGTGGGCCAGCTAACGTTTT
This sequence comes from Psychrosphaera sp., assembly GCF_982872775.1. Classification (NCBI taxonomy): domain Bacteria; kingdom Pseudomonadati; phylum Pseudomonadota; class Gammaproteobacteria; order Alteromonadales; family Pseudoalteromonadaceae; genus Psychrosphaera; species Psychrosphaera sp. Next base: position 8,973 of record NZ_CEYNSH010000020.1, read on the forward strand.
GTGAGTCGTTGTTGAAATTACGTGTGCATAAGGTACAGGAGAAGGATATTCACCCGCAGCAATTAAACCAGCAACGTGTGCCATATCAACAAATAGGTAAGCACCTACTTTGTCTGCAATTTCACGGAACTTAGCCCAGTCAACGATACCTGAATAAGCAGAGAAACCCGCGATGATCATTTTAGGCTTGTGCTCAACGGCCAATTCTTCTACTTGTTTGTAGTCGATTTCGCCTGTTGCTTCATCTAAGCCATACTGAATTGCATTGTATGTCTTACCAGAGAAGTTTACGTGAGAACCGTGAGTTAAGTGACCACCGTGTGCTAGGCTCATGCCTAATACAGTGTCACCCGCGTTTAATAACGCTTGGAAAACCGCTGAGTTAGCTTGCGAACCTGAATGTGGTTGAACGTTTGCATAGTCAGTACCGAAAAGCTCGTTTGCACGATCGATAGCTAGTTGCTCAGTAACGTCAACATACTCACAACCACCGTAGTAACGCTTACCTGGGTAGCCTTCTGCATATTTGTTTGTTAACTGTGAGCCTTGCGCTTGCATAACTCGTGGGCTGGCGTAATTCTCAGACGCAATCAATTCAATGTGTTGTTCTTGACGGCGAGTTTCTTTTTCAATTGACGCCCATAGTTCAGGGTCGAAATCTGCGATATTCATATCACGAGTTAACATAAGTGCACCTCAGTACTGATTAATACAAACGAATGAGTCGCTTATAATACGCACTTATTGCCTAAAAGCCCACCTCTTAACAATGAGATTTTTTAACTAATTTCGATTACTTTTATAAAGGCTAAATGATTAACTCAGCAAGCTTTTCATTTCTGATACTAGAGATTTGAGCTTGTCCTGTAGTGTCATCAAAACATCGTTGTTCTGGTCATGGTTTAGCAAAGTTTCTTCCATTAACTTGGTAAAATACTCTTCTTGTTCAATGGTAAGATCAAGTTGATGAAAACTGAGGCCAATCTGCATGATGATGTCATCCATTAGCTTTTGCCGATCTTTCCTAACGCTCTCAATATCAACAGACAACTGAGAAATAACGCTAGACAGCTCAGAGTTAAGAACGTGTAGTTCTTGCTCTCGTAAATAACCAATATAACGGGCTTCTAGGGCTTCGATAATAACGGCAATTATGTCGATAAAAATACTGTATTGGTCACTTTCATCTGCCGGAGGATTCATTACTAAAACAGAGCAATGAGTATCAGAAACTAATAAGCGCCCACCTAGCTTTTTGATTCGTTGTTTATTATGAGCTAACTCGAAGACTTCTCTTACAATTGGCGAACACACTTTGGATTTTTGATCAAAGCATAGTGATTCAGATTCTTTAGTGAAATAAATCGCCGCATGCAAGCCTTGAGAGCCAAGAAAACCAAACACCACGTCTGCAATCTCTTCTTCAGAGTTGCAATGGTTGAGCTGTTTTACCATTTGCAAAGACTGACCATAACTCGAGGCTTGTGACATGGTTGTCGTCACTAAGTCGGTTAGTTCCGCACTTTTGCTCTGTAAGCTATCAATGAGGGTGTCGTATTTTAATAAAGCTTCGACTTTACCAACAACTTGGACAGGAGAAATTGGCTTGGCAATAAAGTCGTCCGCACCATTTTCAAAACAACTTATTATGTTGTCTTGGCCGTCATCTGCTGAAACAAAAATAATCAACGGCGCCTGATCACCATAATCGGCCTTAATGATGCGACACACTTCTCGACCATCAATATCGCCTAAGTTCACATCAAGCAAAATTAGGTCTGGCTGTTGGGTCGTACAAAAAGATAGCGTCTCCTGACCAGAAAACGCAGATTCGACATTAAACTTTTGAGCTAATGCATTTACCAATAATTGGTTTATACCTTTATCGTCGTCGGCAACCAATATTGTTTTCTTTTGTTGCATTCGCATTTTACCTCTAAAAATATGTAGGCCTCTAAAAATGGTAGACTCGAATTTTAATTCTGCAAACTATTAAATACTTGTAGGTTTTTTAGGGCCGATGTAGACATTATTCAGCCTACTAAACTACAATAGCGGACAAATTAGAACAACTTAAAAAAATGATAGGCAGAGAAAAAATGGCTCAATTTATCTACACCATGTCTCGTGTGAGCAAGGTGGTTCCACCAAAGAAAACTATCTTAAAAGATATTTCTTTAAGCTTTTTCCCTGGTGCCAAAATTGGTGTGTTAGGTTTAAATGGTGCGGGTAAATCTACCCTTCTTCGCATTATGGCTGGCCTCGACACTGAAATTGAGGGTGAAGCACGCCCAATGCCTGGTATTAACATTGGTTACTTACCACAGGAACCAGTCTTAGATGAGTCAAAAACCGTCCGTGAAGTCGTTGAAGAAGCCGTCGCCGATGTAAAAAATGCCCTTACTCGTCTTGACGAAGTTTATGCCGAGTACGCGATGGACGGTGCCGATTTTGATGCGTTAGCGAAAGAACAAGGCGAATTAGAAGCCATAATCCAAGCAAAAGACGGTCACAACCTAGACAACCAACTCGAAGTCGCCGCAGATGCATTACGTTTGCCAGCATGGGATGCCAAAATCGAACATTTATCCGGTGGTGAGAGACGCCGTGTGGCGATTTGCCGACTGTTACTTGATAAGCCAGACATGTTATTGCTTGACGAACCTACTAACCACTTAGATGCAGAGTCTGTTGCATGGTTAGAGCGTTTCTTACACGAATACGAAGGAACAGTCGTTGCCATTACCCACGACCGTTACTTCTTAGATAACGTTGCTGGATGGATTTTGGAACTTGACCGCGGTGAAGGTATTCCGTGGGAAGGTAACTACTCAAGCTGGTTAGAACAAAAAGAAGCCCGCTTGGCACAAGAAGAACGTGCAGAAAAATCTCGTCAAAAATCAATTCAGCAAGAATTAGAATGGGTTCGTCAAAACCCGAAAGGACGTCAGTCTAAGTCAAAAGCGCGTATGGCTCGTTTTGAAGAAATGCAAAACCAAGAGTTCCAAAAGCGTAATGAAACTAACGAGCTATACATTCCACCTGGTCCTCGTTTGGGTGACAAAGTCGTTGAAGTTGAAAATATTACTAAAGGCTTCGGTGACCGTGTATTAATTGATGACTTGAGCTTTACCATTCCTAAAGGTGGCATTGTGGGCATCATTGGTCCAAACGGTGCAGGTAAGTCAACGTTATTTAAGTTACTAAGTGGTGAAGAAAAGCCAGACTCAGGCTCGATTACGGTTGGCGAAACAGTAAGCTTATCTTCTGTTGATCAGTTCCGTGACAGCATGGATGACTCCAAAACCGTCTATGAAGAAATCTCTGAAGGGTCAGACATTATTCAAGTTGGTAACTATGAGGTTCAATCACGTGCGTACGTGAGTCGATTTAACTTCAAAGGTTCTAATCAGCAAAAGCGTATAGGCGAACTGTCTGGTGGTGAGCGCAACCGTGTTCACTTAGCAAAACTCTTAAAAGCCGGTGGCAACGTTTTACTTCTCGATGAGCCGACCAATGACCTTGACGTTGAGACACTACGTGCTCTTGAGAATGCTTTATTGGCATTCCCAGGAAGTGCAATGGTTATCTCGCACGACCGCTGGTTCTTGGATAGAATCGCGACGCACATTTTAGATTATCGCGACGAAGGTAAAATTGAATTCTTCGAAGGTAACTACACTGAGTACGAGAGCTGGCTAAAACAGACTTATGGTGCTGATGCAGCCGAGCCTCATCGCATTAAATACAAGCGACTTAAATAACCTAGCTTGAATGACAATATAAACGCCGCTGCCTTTTGCGGCGTTTTTTATTTTAGAGCTAATGATTTGTTATTATTAAAAATGTCAAACACCTACAATTTAAACTTGTATATTTTGTAATCGACCAATGTCATGCTATTACTATATTAATGGGTTTTCATCTCGTAAAAGAGCAGTTGTATTTTTTTACTGTAGTTAGGAATATCATGGACAATAAACGTCATTACACACGAGTATTATTTTCAACTCCTGCAACATTATCAATTGGTCAACAATCCTTTGATACTAGTATTTTAGATTTGTCTTTAAAAGGCGCTCTAATATCCACACCTGATTCATTGGGGGACTGTGTTGGTAAAACGATCTCGTTAGATTTTCTACTTCAAGGCTCTGATGTTCATATAGATATGGTGGGTGAAGTTGCGCATTGTGAGCCACACAGTATCGGAATTAAGTGGCAAAAAATTGATATTGAAAGCATGACCCATTTACGCCGACTTATTGAGTTAAACTCTGGAAATGCAGAACTGCTCGAGCGCCAATTAGAACATCTGACGCTCGAAGAATAGCTTAAAGGTGTTCTAAAGCTTCGCTTAGTCGAGTAATACCAATCACTTTCATCCCATTAATTGCCTCTTTTGGCATATTTGCTTTGGGTACAATGGCCTTTTTAAAACCATGTTTAGCCGCTTCTTTGAGGCGTTCTTGGCCACTTGGAACTGGACGTATTTCGCCAGCAAGACCAACCTCTCCAAACACCACAAGCTCGCGCTCTAATGGCTGATCTCTAAAGCTAGATACCATCGCCAACAATAAGGCCAAATCAACACTGGTCTCAGTAACCTTTACACCGCCAACCACGTTAACAAAAACGTCCTGATCGCCAAGCATCAAGCCACCATGCCTATGCAAAACGGCCAACAACATAGCTAAGCGGTTTTGCTCTAGTCCTACTGCGACACGTCTTGGGTTACCCAATTGAGATGCATCCACCAGCGCCTGTATTTCCACTAATAATGGTCGTGTACCTTCCCACAAAACCGTAACAGAACTCCCTGCTGAGTCGCCATCGGCTCTATTAAGGAATATCGCTGAAGGATTACTCACCTCTTTTAATCCTTTGTCGGTCATGGCAAATACACCAAGTTCGTTTACCGCGCCGAAACGGTTTTTGTGACCACGCATGGTTCGATAACGACCATCTGCATCGCCATCCAACATTACACTCGCATCAATACAGTGTTCTAGTACTTTTGGCCCAGCCAACGTACCATCTTTGGTTACGTGACCAACCATTAACACGGCAATATTATTTTGTTTTGCAAAGCGCGTTAAGAACGCAGCGCCCTCACGAACTTGCGAAACGCTACCAGGTGCAGAGGTAATATCAGCCACATGCATTACCTGGATTGAATCTACGACAATGATTTGTGGTTTTAAGTTTTCAGCATGGGTACATATCGCTTCAACACTCGTTTCAGCTAATACGTTTAGTTTATTTGTCGGCAACCCCAGTCGATGGGCGCGCATCGCAACTTGTTGTAAGCTTTCCTCACCGGTGACATATAACGTCGTCATATGCTCAGACAAGTAACACATGGTTTGCAATAACAGCGTACTTTTACCAGCACCAGGACTACCACCAATCAAAATGGCAGACCCAGGTACAACACCACCGCCAAGTACCCTATCAAACTCTGTATAACCACTGCTAAAACGCGGTAGCTCCTGCAAATCAATTTTGTCTAGAGTCTGGACTTTGTTTTCAACTCGGCCTGCATACCCCTCATAGCGAGATGCGCTTTTTGTTGATTTAGGTGCTAATTTTATTTCTGTAATGGTGTTCCACTCGCGGCATTCACTACATTGACCTTGCCAACGAGGAAACTCAGCACCACAATCATTACATACATAAGCTGTTTTACTTTTTGCCATTACACCTTCTTTAGTACCAAACCGTGGCACATTAGTTGCTTAATTTGATGACGAGTCTCTATTATTGTTCATCGTACTCGCTGAGAAGTGTTTGATTATAAATGAGCAATTGCATGCTTTTAAGTATTTATTTTAGTAAGAGGGATAACCCCCGTATATGTCTACTGAACTTCAGGAATTCAATTCATTAATTGAAGAACTAAAATCAGTTGTGAATCAACCCAATTTTGACAAAGTGTTTAAAGCAAAGGCCGCAGATGTACCTAAAGCCAAACAATTTTTGATCAAAATGGAGTTAAAACGATTGGCCCAACCTAGCAGCCGTTTATTGGATTTGCGTGGCCATGTCGTCGGCGATCCCGAACCATACGAATACAATGACAAAACTCATTACCTAGACGAAATTGGCCGTCAAATATTTGAAGCTCAAACCGAAAAGTTTGGTCAATATACAGTCGGTGTATATGAAGCGGTAATGAACGCGGAAAATAATCACCGCGTACTTCACAAAAAAGAACAACAAGAGCGCATTGAAGCACAGCAACAAAAAGACAAACCATCTGCAGTGGCATCTTCCGCGCCTGAGGGCCCAAGTAAAGCATACTTAGGCAAGACCGTCGAATTTACTCACTACGGCATCCGCAATGAAGAGCGAATGAACTTTAGTATTTCTGTTGAAATACAGTTCGGTTTGGGCAACGTGTTAAAAGCGGTAAGTAGTGACCTATCCGTGGGTGGGATAAAAATTAAAATCCCTAAAAGTAAACCAGCTTCTGTCGGTCAAAAAATTGCAATTTATCTAACTGGCTTAGAACAAGAGTTCGAACTGGGATTAAAAGACGGCATTCAATACGAAATTGTGGGTGTGGACGAGATTAATGAAACACACAAATACATCCGCGCCAAACGAACCTTCAAAGAGGATATTGCAGCCTTTGATGAGTTTTTAAACAACTTTATTAATGGTAACAAGCGTCGTTATAAAGTGAACTTCGACAACACGCTTGAGGCTGTAACGGTAAAGGGATATGAACAATACTATTTACCTCGTGTCACTTCACTGCCCGTATTTTTGCGACACATAAAAGAGCGCTTTTTGCCGACTTTAGCGCTGGCTACAGAAAACAACCGCAGTGTGTTGGGACACTTCAGCGATGAAAATAAAAACCTTGTTTTTCAACAAATCCTTAGCCAAAAACGAATCGCTCGCCTAGCTAAACAGCCAGGCCCAATTAAGCAAACCTTACTGTACTCGTTTACTCATGCGAAAGCAGGCAAACTATATTTTTACAGCGCCACGTCTGAAGAGTTAAATAGTCACCCTGAGCTTAGAACATTATTTTTAGGTTTTGGCAGTCGTAAGGACAGCTGGAACGTTTTTAAGCTGCAATTAGCACAGGCAAGCTCGGAAGATTCTTATTTGCCTTTGTCTATTCCTGATAGTGCTAGTAAAGAAATCAAAAAACTAAACCGTCCACCATCACCAAAGGTTCAGGGGTTACTTAAAAACCTGACCTACATCGTGACGTTTACGCCTTTAAAAAACACAAAATCGACTGAAAACTATCAATCATGTTATCAGTACGACCGCGCTCAGCTTCAGCTTCTAAAAAAATTCAGTCACCCAAAACTAAAGCAATACATCAACATTGGCGTTGAAACCATTGATTACGTTAACCTTAGAAGTGAAGACAGATATCTCTATAAAACAAATGTTTTGATAAATTTGCCTGAGGATGAAGGGCAAATAAAAGCCACGAGTCGAGACATTTCAACGTATGGGTTACAAGTCGTCACCGAACAAGAAGCCCCGTATAAAAAGGGCGACATTATCGTTTTGGGTTTACCTGACTTTCAAAAAGTGACGCAAAAGTACAAACTCGACAAACTTGCTTATGAAGTAATGGCGATATCACTTGATAAAACCGTTATGAATTTGAAAGTTTACGATCCTCGGGGTGGCCATCAAGGACGCAAGTTTTTCTACAAGCTTATACGCCAAAACATCAATAAGCTGACGCCAACTAAAATTGAAAGTAAATATCCTGGCCTTTCGAAGGCGTTGCGAAATATTTTTGCAAAACACAGTAAAAATATGGCGATGTATATCAACAAGGATCACGGAAAATATGATGTCAGTATGGTGGGCAAAGGTCCTCAAGCCAACCTACTACATCACCTCATGTCAAAATTTGGCAATGACAAAGACGCTATCAATTTATACCCTTTGGTTAAAGACCACGCTGTCACAAATGTCTATGCCGACATCATAAACAAAATGGAACGAACTCACCGGCCTCACGAGTTGGACTTATACATTCGTTTTCGACCTAACCAAGATACCGTCGAAAAAAGCTTTGTTTGCTATTTTGGCGATCAATTTTTAGCCCAAGATATGTTGGAAAGCTTTGTTGAGGCAGCCAGTTCTAAAGATGTCTTTTTGGCATTTAGGCTTTATTTATCCAAGACCGGTCGACCTGACATGAAATTTGTTAGCAGTGAGATAAAATACATCCATCATTATGCGATGCACAAAGCAAAAGAGGTAGAAACTGAATTGTGGAGTGTCATCGGTGTGGTCGATATGGTCGATATTTCAGAAGAGGTCATGTTGCAGCTAGGGATATCACCTGAACGCATTGCGAAACAAGAAACTTTAAAGCTCAAGTTACTCAATGAGACTCGAAATTAACATTGGCTTATCAGCGTTATAATACGTAAAGGCCTGAATCCGATACAAAATCGAAGTCAGGCCTTTATTACCGCCAGAAATGAGCCCGCTTTATTGGGGCACTGCACTTTACGGCTTTTTTCCTGCAAATTTATTTAGTTTTTATAAATTAGAACTTAACTGTCGTTGATAATGACACTCGGCGACCTGCGGCTTGATAACCAACGGCAGAAGGCTGTTGTTCATCAAAAGCATCTTTGACGCCTAAACTAACAGCGATATCTTCGTCTAATTGATAATGGCCATTTAAGTCGAACTGTGTATATTGTTTAAGTGTCGTAACCGAGCCATCCCATGACTTTTGCTCGCGTTTACCGACATGACTTACTTTTACTGTACTAGACACGCTATCAGTGATCTGAGCGTTAAGAATATAGTTCGCTCGAGTTTTAGCGCGTAATGTTAGTGTCTCATCTGTCACATCATTTTTGGGGTCAATCAAGGTAAGATTCAGGTTGTGATTCAGACTCCCAAATTGCCCTTGAACACCTAACTCTAAGCCTTTAATCGTGACTGAATTTACATTTTGAGGCTGATAAATAAAACTCGCATCAGGAAGCCACTCTATTAAGTTGTCCACTTTATTTTGAAAGACACTCGCTGCTAACTTCACTTTTTCAAAGTGATAATATGCCGACAACTCGATGTTACGTGAGCGTTCCGACTCTAAGTCAGCGTTTCCTTTTGAAAACGCATCTTCTGGCCAATATAAATCATTAAATGTCGGCGTCTTAAAGCCTGTGCCTAAGTTCAGGGTTACACCCGACTCAGTCGTATTATATCCAAGCGCTAAATTGTAGGTCAGTTCAGCGTCGACATCCTCTACATCATCGTATCGCAAAGCACCTTCAAATAACCAATTTGCTGACTGGTAATTCGATTGAGCGTATGCAGCGGTAATAGAACGGTCGTTCTGAGTAAAGGTCTGCAATCCAGACACCTGCTCCTTTGTTAGGTCAAAACCAGCAAATAGAGAAAGGTTTTTAGTGGCTGTGTATAAGTTTGTCGCGGATACAGTATTTCGTTCCGTTTTAATTTGACTCCCTTCAACGACCTGATGAGTGTTGCTCTCTACAAAATAGGTACTCGCATCATCAACCAGTCTAGATAAATCAACTGTTATTACGTTTTTCTTTAGCCGATAGTCGATGCCAAAAGCCAATTGTTGATTATTGTGTTTGGCCTGATCAGCGCCGCCAAATAACGAGTCGTATTCACTATGACCACGATCAAAATTGGCTAACCAATTGACTGATAACTCATCGCTTAACGATTGTGAACCATTAATTGCAAAAGAATTATAGCGATAACCATCTTCTTCATTTTGGCTATCACCTAACACATCAAAACCGTCACTTTGTTCGTGGTCAATCAAAATGCTTGAATGGCCATCACCGTGCTCTATGCCAGTAGACAAACTGACTTGCTTGCGATTAAAACTGCCTAATTCAGCGTTAAGCACTGTGCTTTCAACATCTGACCTTGTAATTACATTAACCACACCACCAATGGCTTCAGAGCCCCACACAGCAGCTCTAGGCCCTTTAACAATCTCTATCCGATCAATGTTCGAAACCGATAGTTTTTGAAATTCAGCTAGCCCTAAGGTTGCAGAAGTCAGCTTGACCCCATTTAATAAAAACAGCGTGTGGCTTGCATTATTTCCACGTAAGAACAAGGACGCCGCTTGGCCACGGCCCCCCGTTTGAGATAAGTCAAACCCAGCAACAGTAGTGAGCACCTCACCTAGCGAAGTTGCATTTAACGCAGCTATATCACTGGCATCAATGACCGTTTGATTTGCTAAGGACTGAGATAATGGAGACTGATACCGATTGGCAGTGACCGTTATTACTTCCAATGAATCTTGCTGTTCCAGTAAAGACGCTGAGTTATCAGAAGCAGAGGCGATTGAGATTGGTGCAAATACAGATGCACTGAGACCCGCAGTCACCAAGACCGCGATAGTGTTATTTTTCATTTATTTTCCTTTGGTGCCCGCCGCACCTTTTGGCTTCGATAGAAGCGATTGGACTTAAAGAAAATGGCAGTTCCGGACTTAATTCACCGTTGCGGGGGCAGTGTTGGATTCACACCAACTTCCTGGACACTTTCTTTGCGATTTATTCTAGCAAATGCGAATTAAACAATTGCAGGACTCTTATACCCTAATTAGTTTATTTGCTCTACTTAGTCTTTATAACTTTTTGTATTTGTTCGCACATTTTTTGAATTTCAGAAGGCAATCTAGGTCCCCATCGAAACAATGCGTCACTATTAGGCTGAATGACAGCTTGGCTTTTAACAGCCGGTATCATGGTTAGTTGAGACCAATCTTTGGTTTCGGTCGGGTTTGATAGGGAAACGGGTTGAATAATGACGTCTGGTTTAGCGACCAACACTTTTTCTAGAGAGACTTGTGGGTATGTATTACCAGCGTTTTCAAAAATATTTGTCAGGCCACAATACTTCATCGCTTGACCTATTATCGTTTTTCCACCGGCAGAGGTTAGAGGTGCAGGCCAAATTTCAACAAAACCAACGCGTTTGGACTTGGACAAAGTGACTTTTGTTGTTTCTAGCGCCTGGTGCTGCTCTTGTAATTTACTGACAAGTCGTTGAGCTTGCCCAGCTTTTCCGACCAGAACACCGAGGTTTTTAATTTGATTTATAAGCTCATTTATCGAATTTGCAGAAAAAGTATGGATGTGAAAGCCCAACGACTTTAATTTTTGAATATCACGGTCAGAGGTCCCTCCTTCCCAAACGATAATTAAGTCGGGTTGAGATTGAACCACAGCTTCCAATTGAATCCCTAGGTAATTAGCTACCGTGGGTATGGTTTTGGCAGCATCAGGAAAATCTGTATGTTCGCTAACCCCCACGATCTGCTCGCCGACTCCAAGCTCGAAGAGTATTTCCACGATGTTTGGTGCTAACGCAATAATGCGCTGATTTGTATCATTAGCCGTATTTGCGTGGGTGGACAAAGTGGGAGACTCTGCAAATGATGGTGATATTCCCCCACCTATTAACAAACACACACTGAGCGCTAAATATGTTTTTATAAAAGCAACAGCTGATGTTCGAATATGTTTTGTTAATCTTATTAACTGAATACGCATTTTGATCATTTAGGGTGACGACTTTTTAGAATAAGTAAGAAAAATACACTGCCCAATGCCGACGTAATGACGCCTAAAGGCATTTCTTGGTTCTCGAGTGAAACTCGCGCAATCAAATCGACGATAACCAAAAAACCGCCGCCCAATAAGAAACACGCAGGGATTAGGCTCTTAGTTGCACCGCCGACAAAACGGCGAGCAATGTGGGGAATCATCAGGCCAACAAAGCCAATACCACCGCAAAACGCGACAATAACGGCAGTCATTAACGCAGTAAAGATCAGTAATAAAAATCGAACCTGCCGGACATCCACACCGAGTGACATGGCTTGTTCGTCTCCTAATAACATAGCATCAACTCGTTCACGCATAAGTAATACGATGGTAATGACAATTGCTATAACACAACCAACAGCCATTACCGTGCTCAATGAAGCAGTTGCAACACTGCCCATCAGCCAAAAAATAATGCGATTTGCAGCGAGTGGGTCGGCGATATAAAGAACAAAGTGCATCAGGGCCGCTAACATGAAGGAAACTGCAACACCTGCCAAAATAAGATGTTCGGGTTTATGTAACGCATTTTTTATGATCACCTGAACCACTAAAGTAACGGCAAGCAGCGCCCCTAACATAGCGCCAATCGCTCGTCCGTACTCCCCCCACTCAATTCCAAGGGCAACGATAAGCACAGCTCCTAAGCCAGCCCCCGAAACAATTCCAAATAAATACGGGTCGGCTAGTTGATTGTTCGTACTGTTTTGTAATAACGCTCCAGCGACAGCCAAGCCACCTCCCGCTACCATAGCCATTAATACACGTGGTAATCGCAATTCCCAAAAAATGAGCCCTTGTGATGAGTTTTTACATTCATTAAACAAACACGCTACTGTGTCAGCCATTGTAAAATTAACCGCGCCAAAGGCGACCCCGATAAAAATCGCCACCATCAATATCAATATGGCCGTACTCATAAAACCTAGTTTTCGGGACGTGTTTGTTCCTACCAACTTTGTTTGTTTCAAGGTTTTTTGTTTCATGGATGAGGGGTCTCCAGCAGCTGATAGGACAATACCTTAGCTTTAGGTTTCACATCCACACGGTCTTGAGTACTCAACCCATTAGGCATGTCAGAGGCGCTGTCAGACTCTGACATCGTAAACGTCGTAGCTGACACACCAAAAGCTTTGGCAATATTGTCTTTGCTTAAGACCAATTCGGGCTCGCCAGCAGCCAGTACTTTCCCTTGGTGCAAGATAATAAGGTGTTCACAAAAACTCAGGGCTAAGTTTAAGTCATGTAAGGTTAAGATTGTCGCCTGAGTCCGCTTTTTTAGTTCTTCCAAAATACTGAGCTGGTGTTTAATGTCTAAATGATTGATTGGCTCATCGAGTAATAGCACCTCGGCATTTTGGACGAATGCCTGCGCCAAATAGCCTCTTTGCTGTTCGCCACCGGACAGTGAATCAAATGACTGAAAACGTTTGTCCCAAAGCTCAAACTTGCGCAGCGCTTTTTCAACTAAATGATTTTCTTTTTGGGTACTCGAAAACGAAAAAAACTTACTGTAAGGCAAACGGCCAGATTTGACGACATCAATAACTGGAAGTTCGAAAACAAGTGGATTGTGCTGAGAAACAAAAGCAATTTTTTGAGCGCGTTGCTGGAGTGATAAATTCGCGACATTTTCATTATCACATAACACTTGGCCACTTGTCGGGCTGACTCTTCCTTGAAGGTGTTTCAAGAGACTCGTTTTTCCTGCGCCATTAGGCCCAACAATACCCACTAATTTGTCTCTTGGAATAGTTAAGTTGACGTCAGTGAGAATATCGTAACCGTTTATTTGATACGTCAAATTGGTGCACTGAAAAATGGGATGCTTGCTTTTTGGCACTATGACCATCACTCAAAAGTTCTGTTATCTTGGTATTAACCCACGACCACCTTTAAATTTCAACTTTTGCGCTTTTAATTGTATAAAAAACGAGGAGACAGGCTCCTCGTTTTACTATTTTAATTTGTGCACTTAGACTAATTAGTCCGAATGACAAAATTACCTTCGATAACATCCATCGTCACTTTGTCTTTTGGTTTAATTTCACCTGACAGAAGTGATTGTGCCAACGTGTTTTCAACGTGTTGTTGAATCGCACGTTTGAGAGGTCGAGCCCCAAATACCGGGTCAAAGCCAGCTTCTGCTATTTGTGCCATCGCCGCTTCAGATAGCTCAAGCTCAACATCTTGTTCTGCTAAACGGCGCTCCAAACCATTTAACTGAATCTTAGCAATGTGTTGAATCTCTTCATGGTCCAGAGGGTGGAATACCACCGTATCATCAATACGGTTGATAAACTCCGGTCTAAAGTGCTGCCCTACTACTTCCATCACCATTGACTTCATTGACTCGTAACTGTTTTCCTCTTTGGCATAACTGGATTGAATTAAGTCGGAACCTAAATTCGATGTCATGATGATGACCGAGTTTCTGAAGTCGACAGTACGACCTTGGCCGTCCGTCAATCGACCTTCGTCCAATACCTGCAATAAAATATTGAAAACATCTGGATGTGCTTTTTCGACTTCATCTAACAGAATCACCGAATAAGGCTTACGACGAACCGCTTCCGTTAAATATCCGCCTTCTTCATAACCAACATAACCTGGAGGTGCACCAATTAATCGAGCAACAGAATGTTTCTCCATAAACTCAGACATATCGATTCGAACCATGTTGTCTTCTGAGTCAAAGAGAAAATGCGCCAGCGCTTTGGTTAACTCTGTTTTACCAACCCCTGTTGGACCTAAAAACAAAAATGAGCCGTTGGGTCTATTTGGATCCGATAGCCCAGCACGAGAACGACGAATCGCGTTGGCGACCGCATCTACCGCTTCGCTTTGCCCAACCACACGTGTATGCAGTTGTTTTTCCATTTGTAGCAACTTATCTCGTTCACTTTCCAACATCTTGTTGACGGGAATGCCTGTCCAGCGAGACAGCACTTCAGCAATTTCAGACTCGGTTACTTTGTTTCGCAATAATTCCATATCCTGCATTTCTGCTTGAGATGCCAAATCGAGCTGTTTTTCTAACTCTGGAATACGGCCATATTGCAATTCAGACATACGCTGCAAGTCGCTTGCTCGGCGTGCGACATCTAAGTCGAGTCTCGCTTGCTCTAGTTGTTCTTTAATCGTTTGGGTGCCTGACAATGCTGCTTTCTCAGAGTTCCAAACCTCTTCAAGCTCATTGTACTTTTTGTCCATTTCATTGATTTGGTCACGAATCAACATCTGACGGTTTTTACTCGCTTCGTCGGTTTCATTGATCAGTGCATTATCTTCAAGCTTGAGCTGAATGATCTTACGCTCTAGTTTCTCGAGTTCCTCTGGTTTGGAATCGATTTGCATGCGAATACTGGATGCAGCCTCATCGATCAGATCGATGGCTTTATCTGGCAATTGTCTATCACTGATATAGCGGTTCGACAAACTCGCCGCAGCAACAATGGCTGGATCTGTAATATCAACAGAGTGATGGATTTCGTAGCGCTCTTTTAAGCCACGTAATATTGCAATCGTGTCTTCCACATTTGGTTCATCAACCTGTACTTTTTGGAATCGGCGTTCAAGAGCAGCGTCTTTTTCTATGTACTGACGGTATTCATCTAGTGTCGTTGCGCCAACACAATGCAACTCACCTCGAGCCAAAGCTGGCTTCAGCATGTTACCCGCGTCCATCGCACCATCTGTTTTGCCGGCTCCAACCATAGTGTGGATTTCATCGATGAAGAGGATCACCTGCCCCTCTTCTTTGGCCAGCTCATTAAGCACCGATTTTAAGCGCTCTTCGAACTCACCACGATATTTAGCACCCGCAACTAACGCACCTAAGTCAAGTGACAGTACGCGTTTGCTTTTTAAACCTTCTGGCACTTCACCATTAATAATGCGTTGCGCCAACCCTTCTACAATGGCGGTTTTACCAACACCAGGTTCACCAATTAAAACCGGATTATTTTTGGTGCGGCGCTGCAGAACTTGCACCGTACGACGAATTTCTTCATCTCGGCCAATGACCGGGTCTAGCTTACCTTGCTCGGCACGCTCGGTTAAATCGACCGTGTACTTCTCAAGCGCTTGACGGGTCTCTTCCGCGTTTTGGCTTTCAACCTTTTGACCACCACGAAGGTTTTCAATGGCCGCTTCGACCTTAGCTTCTGTCAAACCAATGAGTTTGAGAATTTGACCTACCGGCCCTTTGTCTTCAATCAAAGCAAGTAAAAACACTTCACTACTGATGAATTTGTCTTTGCGCTTTTGAGCAATTTTGTCACAGACATTCAGAGACGCCGCTGTAGCGCGAGACAATTGCACATCACCAGCAATCCCCGTAACAGTTGGTACTTTTTCAAGTTCACGAGAGACTTTCGAGCGCAACTCAGAAACATTGATACTCGCGTGATTTAAAATGGCAATAATCGAGCTATTCTCTTGATTAATCAGAGAGTGGAGTATGTGGATTGGCTCGATATATTGGTTATCTCGCCCTACTGCTAACGATTGCGCGTCAGCGATAGCTTGCTGAAACTTATTGGTTAATCTGTCTAAACGCATCGCTTACCTCGATAAGTAATTTAGTTACCTTTTAAATTAGGTCTAGAGGCAGCCTTTTCAATATTAAAATCAGCAAAATATTAATTTATTTTTACTAACCTATTAAGAAATATCACCTTTTAACCAAATCAAGCTGGCCATCCTGCCACAGACGCCATCCCTTCGGTATGAATAATAGTGCAGTT
>NZ_CEYNSH010000020.1:25429-47343 GCF_982872775.1 Psychrosphaera sp.
ACTTTGACTTCTTCACCCACTTCGAAAGCTTGTTTTGAAATTGCTGGCCCAATCCACACCGACAGTTCTTCAGCTGGAACCGGCAAACGCTTGACTGTGTTTTCAATTATCCCATCGAGAAGGCCTCGCCAACCGGCGTGAATAGCAGAGACCACCGTTGCGTTTTTATCGACAATCAACAAAGGCAAACAGTCCGCGGTCATTACTGTACAAACTGTATTTGTTCTAGTCGTAAAGGACGCGTCAGCGTCCATATGCCGGCGATACTCATATGGCAATTCAACTGATGATGTCGAGTGAGTTTGGTTGAGCCAATAAGGCTCAGATGGCAACTGGGCTTCTTCCCTTAAGATAGCCCGGTTTGCCATAACTTCGGCCAAGTTATCATCGACATGCTCGGCGATATTAAGGCCAGAATAAGGGGGTTGGCTTACACCACCTTCGCGAGTTGTCGTAAAACCAACAACTCGCTTTTGCGCCGATTCGGTTAAACCTTTAAAGGTAGCCGAAGTCCATATCATCTTGGTTCTCTTTTACGTCTTGTTTTAGTACTTTAACGAGGTGGGTAAAGTCGTCAGGTAAAGGAGCATGGAACTCTAGCTCTTCGCCTGTTATTGGATGATCAAATCGTAACATTGCAGCGTGCAGCGCTTGGCGTTTAAAGCCGCGTAACGTTTCTAAAACCGTCGCTGACGCTCCTTTAGGACTTTGAACTCGACCACCATATTGAATATCACCGACCAATGGATGACGGATGTGTGACATATGGACACGAATTTGGTGAGTACGACCCGTTTCGAGGCGTAAGCGAATGTGAGTGTGCGAGCGGAACTTACTGATCACTCGGTAGTGAGTAACTGACTCACGTCCTACTTCTGATACCGCCATTGAGGTGCGCTTCGTTGGGTGACGGCCAATCGCTTTATCAATCGTACCACCAGCCGTTAGTCGGCCTAAACACACCGCTTCGTATTCACGCGTAATAAGACGTTCTTGCATGTCAGCCACTAATTGAGTCTGAGCCGGAACGGTTTTCGCCACAACCATAAGTCCTGTTGTATCTTTATCGAGTCGGTGAACAATTCCGGCGCGGGGTACTAAATCAATTGCCGGGAAGTGGTGTAACAACGCATTGAGCATTGTACCCGTTTGGTTACCTGCGCCTGGATGAACAACGAGGTTCGCTGGTTTGTTAACGACCATTAAGTGTTCATCTTCGTAAACGATATTTAATTGAATATCTTCTGGCTGATGGTGTACTTCGACTTCCAACTCAGCAAAAATTGTAATACTTTCCGTACCGAGCATTTTTTCACGAGCTTTGGTGACAGGTTTACCGTCAACGATTACTTTTTCGGCTAAAATCCATTCTTTTAGTCGACTTCTTGAATATTCAGGGAACAAATCGGCAATAACCTGATCTAACCGTTTACCAAAATGCTGTTCATTTGCTTGAGCTTGTAGTTCAATAAGTTCTTTGTTCATTGATTTATCATTTGAAATTTGAATTTGCCAGTGCATGACGCAACTGAGTGAGATAGAATGCAGTTAATATAACCATTCTACTCGAATTTTTACTTAACGAGAAAAGAAAACTTTCCAGGTTGAAAATAATGTTGAATATTAAGTTTATCCGTAATTTGAGTTTTATTGTATTGTTGTCCTCAGCGCTTGCTGCATGTACCTCAAACGATGAACTTGAGCGAGTGTCAGATTTATCACCTCAGGCTCGTTATGAAGCTGCTAAAGATCTAATTAATTCAGAGCTTTATAACCGTGCCATTACTATTTTGAATGACTTGGAAAACCAGTTTCCATACGGCCCACTGTCTCGACAAGTACAGCTAGACCTGCTATTTGCTTTGTATAAGTCAGGTCGTTATGAAGAGGCGCTGCCAGCGATTGACCGATTCATCAAACTTAACCCTAGCCACCCGCGTTTGGACTTTGTTATTTATATCCGCGGTCTCGTTAATATGGAAAAAGGGATTAACGCGTTCCAAGAATTCTTTGGCTTATCTAATGCAGATAAAGACTTAGAAGCGGCGCGTGAAGCGTTTGCAGACTTTAAAAAGCTGACGCAGCGCTATCCAGACAGCTTGTATGTTAATGATGCAAAAAGCCGAATGGTTGAGGTTTTAAACCGCCTTGCAAAATATGAGTTACACATTGCTGAATACTACATGACTCGTTCTGCATACATCGCCGCAGTAAGTCGCTGTAAATATGTATTAGAATATTACAAAGACAGCAATGCCGTTGTTCCAGCGTTACAAATCATGATTGATGCCTATGACAAATTAGGTCTAACAGAGCTAAAAGAAGAAGCCGAACTTGTTCTAGCTGCAAACACAGCAAGCTAAGCAAACTTTAGAAAACAAAAAAGGAGCCATCGGCTCCTTTTTTTGTGAAATTTACTTTTGATAAAAATGACCATAACAAGATAACGTTTAATGAAAGTATTGTGACTTGTTTACTTACAGCTAGTCAATTTAAGTTAGCTGGTTGTAGCTACTTCCTCAGCTTTATCAGCGTATAGTTCTTTTAACAACAACATCATCTTCAGTACATCCTGACTACTCAACGAGTAATATACCGTTTGCGACTCTTTCCTTGTCGTTACATACCCCTCTTTTCTCAATAAAGCTAAGTGTTGAGAAAGAGCGGACTGGCCAAGCTGAACACGTTCGGCCAATTCATTCACCGACACTTCACCTTCAATAAGGTTGCACAAAATAAACAAACGATTCTCATTTGCCATCACTTTAAGCAAAGCTAAAGCTTTGGGTGCACACTGGCGCATTTGGTTTATGTTCATGAGGTTATTTCAATACTCTTTAAAACTGAGCTAACTTTTTTAGGTGAAAAGGGTTTTACAATGAATCCACTGGCACCGCTATCAATAGCGGCTTTTACATTGTCCACGCTGCTGTGAGCCGAAACCATAATGACGTGTGTATTACTCTTGATTGATTTCATTTCTTTCAAAATGATTTGGCCGTCAAGATCGGGCAGCTCGATGTCTAAAAACACCACATCAGGCATATTCTGAGAAAACCTCTCTAGCGCGCGACGACCATCCTCAGCATGAATAACATCGACAGCACCTAGTTGATTAAGTGCCTGCTGCAAAAAGCTTCGTACCGAGGGTACGTCATCGACCAGTAAAAACGACGTTTCTGCTATGTTTGACATGAATGACAACCTAGTGTTGTTTTAGACTTCAGGCCGATTCAAATATAGGCCCCTTAAAGTTGGTTAAGTTTATAAAAAAATTAATAACTTTCACAGTAATTTCATCTGTATTTGCTATCTCTGAATCCAACGCGATGGTGTCGGTGGGTATTTCGTATCATAATAATATAAAGCCCAAGTAAACAAACCAACGTCGCCACTGGATACACCATCCAATGATTAAAGTAAGTCAGTACCATGGCCCCTAAAATAATAAGAATAAAAGGCTTTAGTTCATATAATACCTGACCTGACTCATTGTGCTTTCGAGTGGACTCAGGGTCAGTTCTACGAGCGTTTGAACGCATAACCCAAACTAACGCCCCAGCAAAAAAAAGTACAACACCTGAAAGAGTCGCCAACATCGATTCAACAAAACCAATTTCGACAACGCCTACCGACATGTATGTGTAGGGAAGTACTTCGTACACCCCTTTTGGAAACATCATCGTCATCACCTCCTAGCGCGCTTCACTTTCACCCAAGATGGTTTGAAAGTCAGTAGAATTACCCTGATATTTATCTAATGCCATTTTATGGTGGGGATTAACGAGCATAAAAAAGCCTAACTATGAGTATAGACAAGGGATGATTTATGACCAAATGATCATTTTCGGCACAATTAAAACTTTGTATTCCATCAAAGCGTATTAAAATAAAATGATAAGAGTGGTAACCCAATCGACGAGGTAGTTTAAATGAACGATTTTGATATGTTTTTGAAAGAGATGGGTGATGTAAAACCGCTGAAGCAAGATCCCAACGCAAAGGCAAATATTGCCAAAAGTAAAATAAACGACGAGCAAGCCAAACAAAGAAGAGCCAATGCAGAAAAACTGGACGGAGGAGACCCCAACCCTTTAACCACCGAAGCCGTAAAGATGATTGCTCCAGACGATCTTATTTACTACAAAAAAAGTGGTGTGCAAGATGGCGTATTCAAGAACCTGAGACTTGGTAAATATGACATTCACTCAGTGTTAAACATTCAAGGCCAAAGCGTTAAAGAAGCACGTGGCAAGCTATACCAATTTATTAAAGACTGTCATAAAAACGATTTGCGTTCATTGCTAATTCAACACGGCAAAGGCATGCACAACCAACAAGCGACACTCAAAAGCTATGTTAATCAATGGCTAAGAACGCTTGATGAAGTGAAGGCGTTTCATACCGCTCAGGCGTTCCATGGTGGTTATGGGTCGGTATATGTCTTATTGAAAAAAAGCGACGAAGCTCGCATGACCAACAAAGAACGTCACCAAAAGAAAGGGGCTAACCGATAGCCCCTTCTTATTTTAAGATATTGGTCGCACTAGCCAATTAACCTGTAAAGACCAATTGTATTGGCACAATAACCTTAGCCAGTCGAACCTTAAGCGTTAACGCTTTTTAAAGAAGCTCGCAATAATCGATTTACACTCATCACTGCCAAGCAAATGTTCAAAATACTTTAACTCATGACTAATGACGTTGTTTATTTGCTCTTTGTTACCATCGACAATCAGTCCTTTAGATGCTTTAACTGATTGTGAAGGCAGTGAGGCGATGACCTTTGCTTTTTCTTGTGCTAACGCCAATACATTTGACGGAGCGGTAACTGAATTTACTAGATTTAGTGCGGCCGCCGTTTCGGCATCAAAGGTCTCACCTAACACCAATAATTCAAAGGCTTTAACGCGGCCTACCGTCGCTGGCAAAATTTGACTCGATGCAGCCTCTGGGCACAAGCCCAATTTACTGAATGGCAACTGAAAAACACTATTGTCGCCGGCATACACTAAATCGCAATGCATCAGCATCGTAGTGCCAATACCGATGGCTGGACCATTCACCGCGGCAATTAACGGCTTAGATATTGAGACCAACGTTCTCAAAAACTTAACCGTTGGATGCGCCTCAGTCAAAGCGCCACCTTTTAAGAAATCATTTAAGTCGTTGCCTGCAGTAAAACAGCTTTCATCACCTGTAATCACAGCAACATGTAGCTCTTCACTTCGTTCTAATTCTAACAATGCATCCGTCATCTGCTGATACATGGAAAGGGATAATGCATTTTTTTGTGCAAGTCGATTGATAGTAATGGTCATGACACCATTAGACGTACTTACTAAAATCTCTGACATTTGAGGCTCGCTTATTTCGATAGATAGGCTTGTAGACCTGCTTTTTGATAATTAAGTCGGTCAACAGGCTTATGCTAATTGTTGGTAATTGTCTTGATTTATTAACTAACTGTAGCTTATATGGATTTTTTTGAAATGAAAACAAAAAAGCCCCAAGCACAAACTATTGTCTGTGCTTGAGGCCTTTTTCAATGAGGTGTTAACGACATCTAAACGTTAAACAAAAAATTTATAATTGAGTCGCAAAGGTAATCACTGCCAACAAAGCAACGGCAATACAAACGTACCCTAGGCCAACCCCTTTATTGTATGAAGATGAAAACATCTGCATTTCCTTTATTATTTTTATTTGTGGAAACTGGCGTTAATAAATTGTTTTAGCGCAGTCCTTTATGTTGGTAACCAAACGGTTAAATAACCAACAAAATCAGTCTAAATAAAACGAATCCGCATTTCAACACCAGAAGTGAAAGAAACAAAAATTAATTCACTTAGACTGACCAAAGTTGACTCGCCCCTCATCTAATCTCGTCTAACCAAACACACGTTCAACAAACCAATAAAGGCCTACAGCACCGATGACAGCCGACAATGGAATTTGCGCAAACATGCGATAACTTGGTTTTTTACTCCACGCCATCAATAACACAGCAGCTACTGCCAATACGGCTAATTGCCCCAATTCAACGCCTACATTAAAGGAGAACAATGCCATTAAAAACGCTTCTTGTGGCAAACCAAACTCACTTAAAACAGACGCAAAACCAAGACCGTGTAACAAACCAAAAACAATGATCACCCAAAGGCGGCGTTGACTTGCCTCTTCTTGACGAATGTTCTCTACCGCCATCCACGCAATACTCAAAGCGATGAGTGGCTCAACGATATCGCCACTTAGATTAATCAGCCCCAAACTCGACAATGCTAATGTGACCGAGTGAGCTAATGTGAAAGCAGTGACTTGCCAAAACAAACGACCTAAACGAGTCGTAGATAAAAACAAAGCCAATACAAATAAAATATGGTCTAAGCCCAGTGGAATAATGTGAACAAATCCGGATTTAACGTACTTAACAATACGTTCAGAAGATGACAAACCGTCTGATTGCACCTGATTTGATGTCGCGGCCTTTTGCATTGCTTCTAGCATTTCTGGTGATGGGCCTTTTTTAGCGGTCTCATCTGCTTGAACAGGCGCCACTGCTACAAACAGCCCCACCAAAAGCGTCAACATGATTAAAATGTGTTTGAACCAAGTTTGATTGTTCGAGATGGCTGATGGGGTGTTAAAAGATCCTGACGACAGCTCCACTTTTGTATTCCTTATTTAGTTAAACATTTAATTATAAAAATCAGAGCAAATGCTCCACTTCGATGCGGTGTATTTTACCCCTTTATTAGACAAGATTCTCGCCCTATTTGTTGAACCGAACTAACGGAATGGCGCTTTCATCGCAAGGATACTTCTAACGAGTGACCTTTTTTCAAAACATCAGTACACTTGCGAAGTAATTCTATTTTGTCCAAAAATAACAAAAAGGAAACGTATGAAAAACCTATTAAAAAGGACATTCATCAGTGCGTCTATTGCGTGCGTTTTAAGTGCTCCAAGTTTTGCACTTGAATCAGCTGACAAAGAGGCAAAGTGGGACGTCAAAAACCCACAAGGTGAAATGAAAACCATCACTATCAACACCGACGAATCAACCTGGTCTAACTTGGACGTTCACCCAAATGGCAAAACGATCATTTTTGACATGTTAGGTGATATCTACACGATGCCAATTTCTGGCGGCACGGCGACACCACTTGTTTTGGGTTATGACTGGAACATGCAAGCGACCTTCAGCCCTGATGGCAAGAAGATTGCGTTTTTAAGTGACCGTGATGGCATGATGAACCTATGGGTAATGAATGCTGATGGCACAGACCCAGTTCAAATCACTAAAGAAAAAAGCCACACCATTCACACACCACAGTGGAGCCCAGATGGCCAGTACATTGCAGTCACGCGCGGTGTTATGTCTTCGCGTTCAGTGGCAGCGGGTGAAATTTGGTTGTTCCACCACACGGGTGGCAGCGGCACAAAAGTAAAAGCAGGCACTTACGGTGCATTTAACCAGAAGAACATCACTGACCCTAAGTTCTCACCTGATGGTAAATACTTGTATTACACACAAGACATCACGAGCGGTCGCGTTTGGCAATACAACAAAAACTCTACACAAGAGTTGTTCAACATTATTCGTCATGACTTAGATACTGGTGAAGAAGAACGTTATATCGGTGGTGCTGGTGGTGCCGTCATCCCTACTCCATCTCCAGATGGTAAGTACATGGCGTACCTTAAGCGTGAAGACACCAAAACGGTTCTTTACGTAAAAGACTTAAAAACGGGCATTGATACGCGTTTAACAACTGAAATGGAACGTGACCATCAAGAAACCTTTGGCACCGAAGGTAACTACGCTTACTTTGACTGGACGCCAGATAACAAACACATCGTTTACTGGAGTGGCGGTAAGTTTAATAAGATTGACGTTAAGTCTAAAAAAGTCGCTAACATTCCATTCAATGTGGCGGTTGAAAAACAAATTCAACAAGCGGTTCGTGTTCCTGTCGAAGTGGCACCAGAAAAGTTTGATGTTAAACAAGTGCGCTGGGCAACGATGTCGCCAAAAGGTGACAAAATTGTTTACCAAGCATTGGGCAAACTTTATGTTCGCGACGTGAAATCAGGAAAAGTAAAACGCCTGACTCGTCAGGATAGCCACGATGAGTTTTACCCAAGCTTTTCTCGTGACGGTAAATACATTACTTACACAACATGGGATGACCAAGAGTTAGGTACTGTACGTATTGTTCGTTCACGCGGCGGTAAAGGCAAAGTTATCTCAACTGAGCCTGGTCACTACACACAACCTCGTTTCTCTCCAGATGGTGAAAAAGTTGTATTTAACCGTTTCACTGGCGGTTATTTATTATCACCAGAGTGGTCAATGGAGCCAGGCATTTACGTGGCTGATACTGATGGCGACGAGATGACACGTGTTATCAAGTCTGGTGGCGATGCACACTTTGGCGCGGACAACGACTCGATTTATTACACGACTTACCAATCAGGCAGTTACGGTACTAAACGCAAGTTAATGAAAGTTAACTTAGATGGCTTTGATAGCCGCGAGATCTTAAAAGGCGATGAAGTTACCGAATTTAAAGTATCTCCAGATGGTAAATTCGTGGCATTTGTATACCAATTTAATGCGTACATTGCGCCATTTGGTAAAGTAGGCAAGGTTCAATCTATTGGTCCTAAGTCAACTTGGGTACCAGTAAAACAAGCCTCTGCAGCAGCTGGCTCTGAACTGCACTGGTCAGCCGACAGCCAAACGCTTCACTGGTCAAATGCTTCTACTTTGTACAGCCGCTCAATCAAAGAAACCTTTGATTTTGTACCTGGTGCAAAAGAAGAGTTAAGCGAACCAACAGCAGAAGGCATCGACCTTAGCTTTACTGCAAAAGCCGACATTCCTGACTCAGAAGTGGCGTTGGTTGGTGGTCGTGTTGTTACTATGCGTGATGCCGACAACAACCAAGAAGTCATCGAAAACGGTGTCGTATTGGTTAAAGGCAACCGTATTGTAAAAGTAGGTACAGCAGCGGATGTTGCAATTCCAAGCGGTTACAAGACGGTTGATGTATCTGGCAAAACTTTATTCCCAGGTATCATTGATGCCCATGCCCACGGTTCACAAGGCAGTCGTCAAATCATTCCACAACAAAACTGGAAGAACTTCTCTTCTATTGGTTTTGGTGTGACAACGATTCACGACCCGTCAAACGACAACCGTGAAATCTTTGCTGCGGCCGAGCTACAAAAAGCCGGTAAGATTTTAGCGCCTCGTATTTTCTCTACAGGTAAAATCTTATACGCAGGTTACTCGCCAGGTTACACAGCGAAGATCAATGACATCGAAGATGCGCGTTTCCACATTCAACGCACTAAAGAAAACGGTGCAGTGTCTGTGAAAAGTTACAACCATCCTCGTCGTGATACGCGTCAGCAAGTTCTTGAAGCGGCACGTGAGCTAGGTGTTAACGTAGTGCCAGAAGGTGGCGGTAAGCTTTACCAAAACATGACGATGATCATCGATGGTCACACAACACTTGAGCACTCGCTGAACATTCCAACGGGTTACAAAGACTTAACGCAAATGTGGAGCCAAACTGATACGGCCTACAACCCAACATTCGTTGTTGCTTACGGTGGTCTATCAGGTGAGAAATACTGGTACGACAAAACCAACGTTTGGGAAAACGAGCGTCTAATGCGCTACGCGCCTCGTTATATCATCGAACCGGTATCAATCCGTCGTGACACAGCGCCAGAAGATCACTACAACCACATCAAGATTGCAGAATATGCCAAAACATTACGTGATAATGGCGTACGTGTACTAATTGGTGCACACGGTCAACGTGAAGGTTTAGCGGCGCACTGGGAAATGTGGATGATGAATCAAGGTGGCTTCACACCATGGGAATCACTACGTGGTGCAACGTTTGATGCGGCGATTGCCCTTGGTATGGACAAAGACTTAGGTTCGATTGAAGCAGGTAAACTAGCTGACATCGTTATCGTTGAAGGCGACGTGCTTAACGATATTCGCAAGTCTGAGTTTGTCACTCACACTATGTTAAACGGTCGTTTATTTGACGTTAAAACGATGTCTGAAGTGGCAACGGGTGACTTCAAAGCAGAGCCATTGTTCTTCAACCGCTTAAACATCAACGCGATGCCAGCGGCAACAGCACAAGAAATGAAGCAAAAAGAAGAAACCTACCACTGGACTCACCACTAATTAACATTAGTTAGGGCAATTTGATTGCCCATTAAAGCAAAACGCCGGCCTTCAATTGAAGTACCGGCGTTTTTTATTGCTGACTTTTCAAGTGCTTATCTTTAAATAAATGTACGTCGTGTAGGTGTAAACCGTTGTTATAAGAGGCTTCTATCAAATTATTACTTCACAATTAATTAGGTGTAGTTGCTAATATCTCGTACTTAGGCTCAGATGCTTCTAAAAGACCTGGCTGGCAGAAATAGACAAGGTGCGGACGGTGGTGTTTAACTAATTTGAATACCCCTTTGTGCCTGTAGCAGCCTTTTAAAATGATAAGCTTTTATAGTTTTACAAGGTGTGTAATGGACGGCTAGTTTGAATTAGCGTAAGGATTTACTCTTTAGAAAAAGATATGCTAAATAACCTCTTCTACACAAAGCTCTTTGAGAGTACTAATTTCTCTAAATTTGAATTCCGTATTTAAGTTTTCCCCTGCACTATTGAGCCAAATGACAGATAAACCCGCTTCTGCCGCACAACACACATCTAATTCAAAGTGATTTCCGATCATAGTTAAATTAGAAGGTGAAGTGTTCAAACGTTCCGCTATTTTAAAATAGAACTCTTTACCTGATTTTGAAACTCCTAAATTCGCTTTACAAAAATACCCTGAAATAAATACATCTAAACCAACTTTTGCAAGAGCAGCTTTGATATCATCAGGATTTGAGAATGGTGCGCTTGTTGCCACGTATACATCAGCTTTTTTAGACAAAAATTGTAACGCCTCAAAAGCTCCTTCAACTGCCTGAATTTTGGGCCAATTAACCATCTTACCTTTTTGTCCAGCAAACTTAATCATAAGGGTATCACCCCAATCTACCAAATAAATCACGTAAGGAAACCTCGTTAAATAAAAATACTAGAAGTAAGGCTAGTTTTAGTTTAAAGAGCTGACGAAATAGGAACACGCAATATATTTATATGTGACCTATTAGGTTTTTATAGCTCTTTGTTTAGCCTCTAAAAAACCTTTTAAAGGAAATATCTTTTTCATACCTTCTTCTGAATTTAGGTATTCTCGAACAAAAGAGAGCATCCCGTTGAAGGTTATAATTTCTAAATGTGATAACCACAAATATTCATTATCTATTCCAGCTTTCATAACAAAATTCTTGTCAATAAAACAAGAGCACCTTTCAGTTTGCATTGGTTCAGATATCCTCTGTCCATCTTCGTTATAATTGACCATCCACAAGCAACCATCAGGCACAACTACAAAAGGGATTAGAGCTGATTTAAAGGACTCATTTTCGTCAAAACCATCCCAATACGTAAGACCAACTAGGTCATCTGCGGAACTTAAGCATTGGCCCCACTTTTCAAACAACTCAGAATCATTTGCTGTTATAGAGTTATTATGTTGTCGGCCAACTTGAACAGTACTCTTACCAACAGGCTCACCTTCTTTGTATAATGTATATCCATCTCTGATACTCAAACTTTTAGCTCTGGAGTGACGATGTCTATCTATTGCACTTAACGAGCTATTACTAGATATACTGCTATGCACAATTTGGTGGTAGCTTTCAGATTTGTGTCTGGGAACACATGAAACTAGAATTGGAAAATGTTCCCTTATGTTTTTACATTCAATAGCCATTCTAACTCGTTTTTGGCTAATGGTTTTTACCGCTCTAATATCAAATTCCCTAGACTTCTTAGTAACTGGATCTTCATAATGACCTCCATGTTCACAGTGTACTCCGTTTTCTCTTAACATTTTCAATACACGTAATTCGAAGCTAAAGTCAGACTGCGACTCTAAATATTCAAGTAGATCATTAGGAGTTACCTTTTCAGGTTTAAGTTTTGCCAATTATTAGTCCTTTGATGTCGTAATTTAAATTGATTTAGAAAGTTCATGAAGTTATTGAGCCGTAGGCGGAACGCAACCCAGCACTACCTAATAATTACGCTGTTGATTTACTACCTAGTTTTTCCCCAAGGGAAAAAGTAAGTAGTTCCTTCTGTTTCTTTCCATGAATAATCTGGAGCTTTTTGACTAGCTTTTGCGACAGAAGTGCAGACCAAAGATGATGTTTTGATATTATCCCTTGAGTACCCCAGTGAGCATAGTTTAGTAATC
This sequence comes from Psychrosphaera sp., assembly GCF_982872775.1. NCBI lineage: Bacteria > Pseudomonadati > Pseudomonadota > Gammaproteobacteria > Alteromonadales > Pseudoalteromonadaceae > Psychrosphaera > Psychrosphaera sp. The sequence continues at coordinate 37,780 of NZ_CEYNSH010000020.1, forward strand.
ATACTTTGAAGTGCATCACCCGACATACAGATATCATCGACAACAAGTATTTTTTTATCTGTGTTTGCACCAATAATATCAGGGATAATTATTTTCCATTTATTACTTTCAAGTATTGCAGAGTTTCCAGTTTGGAATTGATTAGTTCCGGTTTCTTTCCACTCTAAAGATCCAACAACAACTAAAGGTTCATGAGTAAATTTTTGTGATAACAATTCGGCTAAAATTCCACTTTTTCCGCCTGGTGTGTAAACAATATCAGGATGAAAATGCACTCCTTTTATGTAGTCAGCAATGTCTGACGTAGCGGCGAATAAATCTTCAAAATCTAACGAAACTTTGGATTTCTCAAGGTTAGCTGATTTTTTACCAAAATAAATTGAAGTTCCTACGCCGATGGCGCCAATTACCCCAAACAATATTGTTAATAGTAGATTTATATCCATATTCATTCCTTTGAAAAGAGAGTTAAAAAGTTCGAAAATACTAGATAAAATGATAAGAGAGTATTTGACGATACATAAAATAAAACACTTAAATATGTTTAACATTTTAGCTTTAGTAATTCTACAAGTTATTACTATTGTCGGAACAGTAACTGCAAGCTCTCTTATAGGAAACCTAATAGGCCTCCATTACCCAATGCACATCAACTGAAACTTAAACATTGTTTTGGCGCTTGAGTGAACAATGAAATATAAAATTCAAACGTATATAAAACGAGACTTTAAAGGGGTAAAATACACAAATGAATTTACATCTGTGTATATTCACAGCTGTAAAGTTTACACCTTACAGTGATAATTAAATGAAATGCTCTCGTGGCAATAAAGTAAACTACAGTGAGCTGCCGTTATAGCGTTTTATTGATCTGGCCCTCAATATTCATAAATGGCCGCTAAACGTACTCTAAAGACCTTCAGGTGTATAAGCCTGAACCTTGTTTACGTGCGGTGGACCTCCCGTCACAGTTCCGCCAATGATGTAACTCACGCCATTTAATGTTGTCGCGCCAGCGTGCCTAACAGGAGACAGTCCACAATCTAACTGTTGCCATATTTGAGTGGCAAAGTCATAAGAGAAGCAATCGGTCAAACTGTTGTAGTTACCAAATGAGTATAACTTTCCATTATTTACGGTGACGGCGTGTGCACTTATCCCTTTTGGTAAGTCTGGTAAGGTTTCCCAGCGGTTTTCAGATAATGAATAACGTTCAAAGCTCGACAAAGACGCCTTACCGTCGTATCCACCAACTGTATACAACCAGTCATCAAAGATGACCGATTTGGTTGCTTTGCCTTTTGGCATCTTAGCGCCGACTCGCCACACCTTAGTTTTTATATCGTAAATAAATACGTCATCAATATATTTAGTCCCTTTTCTCAAATGTTGAGAGCCGCCTAATACATAGATCTTACCTTGGTGGTACTGTGCCGTATTAATACGAGTTGGCATCCTAAAAGACCCTAATCGTGTCACGCTTTTTGTTTTGGTATTAAATACTTCGAAGGTGGGGTTTCGAAATACTTCGCCCGGAAAAAAGGTACTTTCTCCTACCCCACCAATCAAATAGATGGACTCGTCTCCATCGAAAACAGCCGAATGATAAAAGCGGCTAGTAATGGCATTTTCTAACACTTCAATTTGGCCAGTCGTTGGGTCGATGATCTCGACCGTTGTCGTTCCAGACATATTTTTGCCAGCACCACCTAAAACATATATACGTTGACCATCATTCACAGCTGCCAAGCCAAATCGCGCTTGGCTTAATTCAATATTCGGTTTGTTGGATTGTGTGGCACAGCCTGTCAGAAAGAGTATGAGGGCCAAACTTAACCACTTAATCAGATGTGTAATCTTGAACATTGTCATTGATGAGCCTTCCTTGTTCTTTAGAAATGTAAAATATGAACTGATTGAAGTACAAGCACATTAAAACAAAAAGCCCCGTTTAAAACGAGGCTTTGTTTTTTCAATTTGTAACCGAAGTATACAGGTCACGCATTCAAATTTAGTACTTAGATACCATGTTCTCTAATGAGATAACTTTGATCTTATCTGCATTACCCGCTGTACCAAATGCTTCGTAGCGGTGCTCAACAATTGCTTGCATCGCTTCTACTGTTTTTGACAGGTATTTACGAGGATCGAATTCAGCTGGGTTTTCTGCCATAAATTTACGAACTGCACCCGTTGATGCCAAACGTAAGTCAGTATCAATGTTGACCTTGCGAACACCGTGCTTGATGCCTTCAACGATTTGCTCAACCGGCACACCGTAAGTCTCAGGAATGTTGCCACCGTATTCATTGATAATTGCCAACCACTCTTGAGGAACCGACGACGAGCCGTGCATTACTAAGTGAGTGTTAGGGATCTTTTTGTGAATCGCTTTAATGCGATCAATCGACAAGATGTCGCCTGTTGGTGGACGAGTGAACTTGTAAGCACCGTGTGATGTGCCACAGGCAATGGCTAGTGCATCTACATTAGTTTTTGCAACAAAGTCAGCGGCTTCATCAGGGTCGGTTAACATTTGCTCTTTAGTTAACTTGCCAGCAGCGCCAATACCGTCTTCTTCGCCAGCTTCGCCTGTTTCAAGTGAACCTAAACAACCTAATTCACCTTCAACTGATACACCACAAGCGTGGGCCATTTCTACTGTACGACGCGTCACGTCTACATTGTACTCGTAGTCTGATGGCGTTTTGCCGTCTTCCATCAATGAGCCATCCATCATAACTGATGAGAAACCTAATTGAATTGAGCGTTGGCATACTGCAGGAGAAGTACCGTGATCTTGGTGCATACAAACTGGAATATGTGGGAACTCTTCAATTGCCGCAAGAATCAAATGACGTAAAAATGGTGCACCAGCGTACTTACGAGCACCGGCTGATGCCTGAACAATTACCGGACTATTTGTTTTATCTGCCGCTGCCATGATGGCACGCATTTGTTCAAGGTTGTTCACGTTAAATGCCGGAACACCGTAACCATGTTCAGCTGCATGGTCCAATAATTGGCGCATTGAAATTAAAGCCACATTCCACTCCTATCGGGTTTGTTTGATCAGTATTATTCCAAACTGTTACCAGTCTTGTAACTTGTTTTGTAATTCTACACACCAACTTTCAGAAAGTCTTTCAACTTTTGTTTTTATTTTTGGAGTTAAAGTGAAAAAGCTGGATAGCCAACTTTACAGAAGTTTATTAGTTGACATTAAAAACCGCCACTAAACCATAGGTCAAACCTAATAAAAAAGAGACTTTGCGAGTTCATTTGGGTATTCAAGCGGCAACATGTGCCCTTCTCCTTCAATGTGAATCACTGAAATTTTTGATGATAAATTTTGTAACCATTCATAATTAACAAGAGGATCATCGTTTGTTATCACAAAACTGATATCAAAATTTTCACTCGCTCGGTTGATATCATCAATGCTGTTTGTTCGAGCTCCTGTAAATGTCAGTTGGTGGATGAGGTTGTCTTTGCCGAGATCTCTATCCATTTCTTGAATTAGCTTTATGATGGCTTGGTTTTGATGTTGCGAAGGGCCAAGTAATTGACACACTCGCTCACGGCTAACACCAGAGTAATCATTGTTTTTTAAGTGAGCCAAAATCCGCCGACGTTGTTTTAGCTCGACTTCTGGAAGAGACGTAGGAGTGTGAGAAACAATGACAAATTTTAATGGCAATAGTGTTTGCAAAGACGTTTGGCGTTGCAATAACTCACTTTGATATTCAGCCAAGTACCTAGCAAGTACATAGCCGCCAAGAGAAAAACCCAACACCATTAACGTGTTTGCACTTGAGGTTGAAGTTACATTTGAAATTAAGGTTGAACTAGAGCCTTTAGTTGAAAGCGAAGGAGACGTTGAACCCAAAGCTGAACTCGTTTGACGCTCTGTCTGTATTGAGTCCAAATAATTGATGATGGTGTTATGTAACAATTCTAACACTTCATCTAAGCTTTGATTTGGCAGTGGCCAATGCACAGGCTCAATGCAGTGCGACTTAATTTGCGCTAATTGAGGCTGTAGGTAAGTCCATAATTTTCCATTACATTGTGTACCAGGTAACAGTAGTAGTCTTGTCTTATCCATTGCCATTCTGTGGTATCGTTATAACTATTGGCTACCCTAGCACTAACAGGATGTAGATTTGAATAAAAATAGCTCAAAATTAGCCTTTGAAAACAAACAAGACCCGAACTGTAGGCAGTTCTCCCTAAACTGTGACTTGGGAGAAACTGACAAGATCTCAAGCGCCAGTATCGAACATAAAGTAATGCCACTAATCGATATGGCGAATATTGCCTGTGGCGGACACGCTGGTAATGCACAAACAATGAGAGCGACATTAGAGCTAGCCAAACAATATAATGTCACGCCTGGTGCTCATCCTAGTTACCCTGATAGTGCTAATTTTGGTCGCGTCTCAATGGACTTGTCTCAAGCTAAATTAAAAGCGTCAATTGAAGAGCAAATCACAAACCTGCTGACAATAAGCCAACAACTACAATATCCAATTCGCTACGTGAAGCCCCATGGCGCGCTATACAATGATATGGCCAAACAGCATTACATTGCCGAACTTATTGTAGAGGGGATTGCAAATATCAATGCCAGGTTCGATGTCGAACTAGCATTAATGACGATATCTGGAAGCATTGATTCAGTCACTCCACTGGCTGCTCAAAAAGGAGTTAAGTTAATCGCAGAAGCATTTAGCGACAGGCGTTATTTAGATAACGGCCAACTTACCCCACGAAAACTCGAGTCAAACAATACCAACCCTGCTGCTGTACTCGATACTGAAGAGTCGCTGTTTCAAGTCATGTCACTTTTAGATGGCTACGTAATCAGTGATACTGGAAAGCCAGTTAAGATAAGTGCGTCGACAGTTTGTGTGCATGGCGACAACCAAGCCGCACTAAGTACACTATCGACATTAAAAATGATGATGGCTTCTCCATTTACATTTAGCCGCCCTAGCCCAGACAGTTTGCTCATCACTTTGCACGATGGTGAGCATCAACACCTTCTTACAGAGGTGGCTTTGCAATTAACAGAGACAAATACAGGTCAATACGTTTGTATTACACCTGCATTTAATACTTTGTTTATTGAAGCCAAAACGGCTCAAATCGACACCATATCGATGATAAATAAAACAATTTGTTTGTTTAAAAATCTGCTGACCGAACAGCAGAATAAAAATTCAACGCATCATACTCTGCCAATCTGTTACGAGATAATGACCAGCCCGGAATACCAAACTTACAATGATATTCCAGCGATTAGCGCTGCAACGGGATTGTCATCTAGTGAAATTACAGAAATGCATGCCAACACAAAATTCAAAGTTGAAGCCATTGGCTTTTTGCCTGGTTTTGCTTATATGTCTGGTTTGCCTGAACAATTAAACATACCTAGAAAAGACGATCCTCGAAAAAGCGTTCCTCAAGGTGCGGTAGCAATCGCCAATGGCAAGAGCTGTCTTTACCCACAGTCGTCGCCAGGTGGCTGGAACATTTTAGGGCTTTGTCCCACTTTGGTCTTTGATCATAAAAATAACTCAGCGCCTTTGCTGTATTCCGTCGGTGATACGGTTTCATTTTATCCAATTAATACTAATGAATACCTCGCTTTAACTAAAAACAATGAGTCAAATTGTGAGCTCGATAATTTAAGCCAACCTGAGTCTTCTTTAGGGGCCGCGGAAGACACATTACAAAGTCTTAAAGTAACTAAATGCTCCGGTAATATCACCGTTCAGGATTCGGGACGACTTAACGCCAGTCACTTAGGGCTCAGTGTTGGTGGTGCCGCCGATAAACACTCGTTTCATCTAGCTAATCGCCTTATCGGTAATAATAGTGATGCCAATACACTCGAAATCCTATTTGGAAACACTCAGTTTGAGTGCCTAAATGATGTCGTAATCAGTATTACTGGCGCAAAGGCAAAGGTGCAGATCAATGATCAATCGGTTGACATGTGGTCAACCTTGTATCTTAAAAAAGGGGATGTTCTAACAATTGGTTATGTACAAAAGGGACTAAGGATTTATCTCGCAGTACAAGGCGGCATTCTAGCGAAACAGTTTTGGAACAGCAGTGCAACCGTCTTAAAAGACAATATCGGTACTCAGCTTTCGCAAGGCTCAGTTATTTGCGTCGATATTAACGAGCAACAAAAATCGGCACAGTCAGTCGAAACCAAACATAGGTCAGCCTCTCCTGATGTCATTCCAGAATTCAGTAGTGAAATAACGGTACGATTTGTTCTCAGTAGCCAGTTTCAATTATTTTCTGATCAACAAATTAATGCATTTACCAGCAACAACTTTATTGTGTCACCGCAGTCTGACCGAATGGGTGTTCGCTTAACAACGGATAACGAAAATGCATTACTGGCACACCAAATAGATCTTGAGTCTGAGGGACTAGGTCTAGGCGCCATTCAAATTCCGCCAAACGGCGAACCTATCGTGATGCTTGTTGACCGTCAAACCATTGGTGGTTACCCAAAACTCGGTTATGTCGTCGCAGAAGATTGTGACAAATTGGCGCAAGCCCAAGCCAATACAAAAGTCACCTTCAAGCTTATTAATCATCAACAAGCCAAACAAGAACGAACAATATGCGCTTAGGACATCGACTGCAAACACTCGCTGATATGGTCACTGACCAATACCAAACCGTTTGGGATACGTGTTGTGATCACGGCTTCCTCGGTGCCGAGCTACTCAAGCGCAAACAGCAAGGGCAGTTACCAAACTTAAAACAACTACATTTTGTCGATATTCAACCAGATATCATTGAGCAGCTGCACACAAAATTACAGACGTTTTTTCCAATGTCTGAAAACGATAAGTGCCCGGAAAATGTTGGAGCGTCAGATAAAACTGAAAAGTCAGAAAGTAGCGAGAAGCCCAAAAAAGCTGAGTTCGGCAAAAACGCCGTGTGGCACACTCACTGCCAATCGGTTTCTGATATTTCATTAGCGAACTGCAGTGGCTCGCAACTGGTCATTATCGCTGGTGTAGGCGGCGATTTGGTCACCCAATTTATAGAAGAGCTACATCAAAAATATGCTGACTTAGAATTAACCTTTTTGCTGTGCCCTGTTCGACAAATACCTGAATTGAGGCAACGACTATTTGAATTAAAGTTTGATCTTTTAGATGAAAAGTTAATTACCGAGAACAAACGTTTTTATGAGTGTCTTTTGGTAAAAACAACGTCTAACGCTCAACCTAAAAGTGAGGTATCTACGATAGGCCAAAAGATTTGGTCGATTAACAGCTCTGAGCAATCATCAAAAGAACGGCCTGACATTGCCGACGAATTAAAGATTAAGATTAGTTACGCTAAAAGTATGTTGTCTCACTATCAGTCTGCCGCCAAAAACCCAGCGCAAACTCAAATAGCTAGCCGTTTGGCTGACCTTTATCGAACCAAGCTGGATGAATTGTTGTCAGCAGAATAAAGACAATAATTGAGTGAATTTGAAGTGTTGTAATAAAAAACGCCGCGTTTGTTCATCTGCGGCGTTTTAATAAGCTAAGTAGTTATTTCGGATTTATGCGTCTAGTAGACGCGTTAATCCGTTATTGCTTTTTCAAACAGAAGTCATATGCACCACTGCCTGAGTACGAGTAGATATCAAAATAGAAATAACCCGAACCACTGCTGTAGTTAATAACTTCATTAGAGGTCGATGTTTCAGAACGACTCACTTCCGTCCAGCTACTGTTCAACCATTTGAATAGTTTTAGGTCAAAATCAGCGCTGCCAGGCCCATAAAGCTCACCGCTATGAGTACCGGAAGTAGAACTATAATAATAATTACCATTTGGCTCAATTTCGTTATCCCCTGTGCCTGTTAAATTCCCTGTATATTTGGTGTAACCCGATGGGCAACTCGATGGTGTGCCACCACCGCCTTGTGCCGCAACGACAGCTTCATACGCATCGACAATACCCGTACCACATTGGCTGCAGCTTCCTGGAAATGAACGAGCAGTCGATTTAAGCGCTGACTCAACTTCGTCTGGTGTAATAGAAGGATTTGCCGCATACATCAAAGCAGCCACACCAGCAATGTGAGGCGCCGCCATACTAGTACCTTGATAGAACGAGTAGTTGTCTGAACCCGGTGTTGAAGTACCCGAGTTTAACGTCGACAGAACACCGTTACTTGCCGTTTGCGTTTCACCACCTGGTGCAGCTAAGTCAACGACACTGCCGTAGTTTGAGTAGTAAGCACGGTTACCACCTCGATCAACCGATGCAACAGTCACAACACCACTACAGCTAGCAGGCGTGTAGTTTTGTGCGTTCGCGTTTGAGTTACCTGCGGCAACAACAACGGTACTGCCGTTAGCACGTGCTGTGTTGATCGCCGATTGAGTCGTAGAAGGACAAGAACCAGAGCCACCAAGACTTAGGTTTAACACTTCTGCAGGATTGGCATTTGAAGGAACACCAGAAACAGAGCCGCCTGATGACCAAATGATGCCATCCGCAATATCAGACGTGTAACCGCCACACTTACCAAGTACGCGTACTGGAACTATATCAGCGTCCCATGCCACACCAGCGACACCTTGGTTGTTATTGGTTTCTGCAGCAACTGTGCCGGCGACGTGCAGTCCATGCCAACTAGAGTTACTTGCAGGTGAACCCGAGTAACATTCATTTGCCGCTACCCAATCACCTGGGTCTAACGCATCGCTATCACGACCGTTGCCGTCGTTACCCATAGTTGGGTCACTGACGAAATCATAACCTGGAAGAATTTTGCTGTTGATATCGACGTGATTGCGATAGCCAGTATCGATAACGGCCACCGTCACACCTGCACCTGTAGATAAATCCCAAGCCGCTGGACCATTGATGCCAGCTGTCGACTCAAAATAATGCCACTGCTCTGAATAACGCGTGTCATTTGGAACAGCTTGCGGAGTTAAAATCGCATCGAGTTCGGCGTACATAGTCACCGCAGAGCGATTCATCATTGCAATAACCGAGTCTCTCATTTTTGCATCAGTAACACCTGACAACTCAACCACTTGTGCACCTGTAGCAACGTCTTTTACTTTGGCAAAAGAAACTCCAAGTGGAGAAAGTACAGTACTCAGCTCACTTAATTCTTGTTGTGGATTTAATTTAACAATGACACGAAAGTTGTTTTCGTTTACATCGCCCATTGCAAACGCCTGCATCGATAACAATGATGCGCCAATTACGCTCGCTTTGAGACTTCTTATATGTTTGTTTTTCATAGTTTCCTCTGAATCTATTCTTATATTTATAACCTGCTCGAAATTCAAGCAGGACAATCAGTTAAGCAAAGGAAACGAACATACGTTATGGGTGATAACCCTCATGGCAAGAATGGGATTCCCCCTATTTTTAGACTTTTTACCTAAATTGGAGAAGAATTTTAAAATAATTACCTTAAATAAAAACAAATTTAAAAACAGAAAGTTATAAAAATGCATAAAAAAACGCAGGCAAACTATGTATGTTTGACTGCGTTTTGATGTAATT
>NZ_CEYNSH010000020.1:47443-53292 GCF_982872775.1 Psychrosphaera sp.
TTAACCTTTAGCGCGTTCTTCCAAAATCGCCACTGCTGGTAAAACTTTACCTTCAACAAACTCTAGGAAAGCACCGCCACCTGTTGAGATGTATGAGATCTCATCGGCTAAACCGTACTTATCGATGGCTGCTAATGTGTCACCTCCACCAGCAACGCTAAAGGCGTCACTTTCAGCAATAGCTTTTGCAACCACTTCTGTACCTTTAGAGAAGTTATCAAATTCGAATACACCGCACGGACCATTCCAAAGAATCGTTTTTGCGCTTTTTAATACTTCTGCAAGTGCTTGGGCTGAATCTGGTCCTAAGTCCAAAATTTGCTCGTGATCTAACACTTGATCAACTGGCTTAACCGTCGCTTCTGCTGTTTCTGAAAACTCAGTCGCAACACGAACGTCAGTAACCTGAGGAATGTCTAACTCTTCCATCAAACGCTTAGCTTCTGGAATTAAGTCTGCTTCGTACAGTGATTTGCCAACATTGTAACCACGTGCCGCTACGAAAGTATTTGAAATACCACCGCCAACAATGAGCTGATCACAAACACTCGAAAGCGACTGTAATACGGTCAATTTAGTAGAAACTTTTGAGCCACCCACTATTGCCACTAATGGACGCGCAGGGTTGTCTAGTGCTTTACCTAATGCTTCAAGTTCAGCGGCTAAAAGTGGACCCGCCGCTGCCACAGGTGCGTACTTAGCAACACCATGTGTTGAGCCTTGAGCACGGTGAGCCGTACCAAAGGCGTCCATTACAAATACGTCACATAAAGCGGCGTACTGCTTCGCTAACTCGTCAGTGTTTTTCTTCTCACCAACGTTAAAACGCACGTTTTCAAGAACAACCACTTCACCTTCTGCTGCTTCAACGCCATTTAAGTAATCTTTTGCCAAGCGAACTGGAACGTCTAGCTTTTCATTTAAATTGTCAACGACAGGCTGAAGAGAGTACTTCTCTTCAAATTCACCTTCGGTTGGGCGACCTAGGTGAGACATCACCAATACTTTAGCGCCTTTTTCTAACGCTGCTTTAATGGTTGGGATCGACGCATCGATACGAACCGCAGAAGTGACTTTTCCATCTTGAACAGGGACATTTAAATCTTGACGAATTAACACGGCTTTACCGGCTAAATCCAAATCCATCATTTTGATTACTGACATGACTTTTCCTTAAATAATCTTGAAGGTAATTTTTATTATAAAAACGGTTTTAATGCTTGTGTTGTGTCTAACATTCGGTTGGCAAAGCCCCACTCGTTGTCACACCACACCAACACTTTTACTAAACATTTATGACTGACTCGGGTTTGGTTACCATCGACAATCGCTGAATGCGGGTCATGGTTAAAATCCACCGAAACCAAAGGCTCCTCGGTATACCCCAAAATGCCAGACAAACCATTGTTGCAGGCTTTCTTTATGGCCTCATTGACCATTTGGATATCAACATCGGCGTTGACGGTCACACTTAAGTCCATTGCCGTGACGTTGATAGTCGGAACCCTAACGGCGATCGCTTCAAAGCGCCCCGCAAACTTAGGCAAAATACGCTCAATACCCGCAGCTAATTTCGTATCAACCGGGATGATACTTTGGCTGGCCGCACGAGTACGACGTAAATCAGGGTGATAGGCATCTATCACTTGCTGATCGTGCATTGACGAATGAATTGTTGTAATTGTGCCACTGTCCACTCCAAAGGCGTCGTCTAATGCCTGAATAACAGGGACGATACAATTGGTTGTACATGAGCCATTTGAAATTACGTCTTGTTCAGCCGTTAGACTCTCGTGGTTTATTCCAAAAATAATTGTATTGTCGACATCCGAGTCTGCAGGGTGAGAGAAGACAACCTTTTTAGCACCTGATGTAATATGCGCTTGGCCTTCAGCACGACTTTTAAATACGCCTGTACATTCCAAAACAACATCAATGTTTAACAACTTCCACGGCAAAGAATGTAAGTCTTCAATGTGAAGAAGTTCTATGGTGTCTCCATCTACCACTAGATTCTGTTGCTCGTTCAAAGATACGTCACTGGCAAAACGACCGTGAGCAGTGTCATATTTTAATAAATGAGCAATACCATCAGGATTTGCAATTTCATTGATGGCAACGACGTTAAATTCATCGGTTCGACCCGATTCATAGATCGCGCGTAGGACATTGCGACCGATACGGCCAAAGCCATTGATAGCAATATTGATAGGACGAGCTTTCGACATTAATGGTTCCGATTAAAAATACATAAACGCAAAAATACGCTGTAAAACAAAAAAGCGAGCACATAATACTCGCTTTTGTTTATTTGTTAATAATAGTCAAGGATTAAAGTGATTTGACCGTGTTAACTACATTTTCCACAGTAAAGCCAAAGTGCTCCATTAATACGCCACCTGGTGCTGACTCACCAAAAGTAGACATACCAATTACTTTACCTGCAAAACCGACGTACTTGTGCCAGTAATCAACGTGCGCTGCTTCAATAGCAACACGCTTAGTTACAGAATTAGGCAGTACCGTTTGCTTGTAAGCTTCGTCTTGTTGGTCGAACACACTTGTACATGGCATAGACACAACACGAGTTGCTGTACCAGCTGCATTTAGTTCTGCCGCCGCTTTAACTGCTAGGTTTACTTCTGAGCCAGTCGCGATCAGGATTACTTCTGGTTCACCTTCGCTGTCAACTAAGATGTAGCCGCCCTGTTCAACCATCGCAACTTGTTGTTCTGTGCGCTCTAGTGCAGGCAAGCCTTGACGAGAGAAAACTAACGACGATGGACCGTCTTGATATTCAATCGCATTTTTCCATGCAATCACAGACTCAACTGCATCGGCTGGACGCCAAGTACGCATTTTTGGCGTCATACGTAAGTTTGCAAGTTGTTCAATTGGTTGGTGAGTTGGACCATCTTCACCTTGACCAATTGAGTCATGGGTATAAACGAAGATGTTCTGAATGCCCATCAATGCTGACATACGAACGGCGTTACGCGCGTATTCCATAAACATTAAGAACGTTGCACCGTAGTTAATGAAACCACCGTGCAGTGAAATACCGTTCATGATGCCGCTCATACCAAACTCACGTACACCGTAATAAATGTAGTTACCTGCTGGGTCTTCTTGCAAGCCTTTTGAACCAGACCATAAGGTCAAGTTAGAACCCGCAAGGTCAGCCGAACCACCTAGTAATTCTGGTAATACCGAACCAAACGCTTCGATAGTGTTTTGCGATGCTTTACGAGTTGCCACGCTTTCTGCTTTTTGCTGTTGAGTTAGCGCAAGCTGGAATGCTTTTTCAGAGAAATCTTCAGGTAGTTCACCAAGAATCACACGGCGCTCAAACTCTGCCGCTAATTCTGGGTGCGCATTTTTGTAGGCAACAAACTGCTCGTTCCAAGCATCTTCATCCGCTTGACCTGCCGCTTTGTGATCCCACAACTCATATACATCAGCTGGAATTTCGAATGGTGCATGTGGCCAGTTTAAGAACTCACGAGCCGCTTTGATTTCTTCGTCGCCCAAAGGTGCACCGTGACAATCGTGCGTACCTTGTTTGTTTGGTGAACCAAAGCCAATCGTTGTTTTACAAATAATGATTGAAGGCTTGTCGGTAACAGATTGAGCTTCTGTTACTGCCGCGGCAACTGCATCTGCATCGTGACCATCGACGTTTTCTACTACGTGCCAGCCGTAAGACTTGAATCGAGCAGAGCTATCATCAGTAAACCAACCTTCTACGTCACCATCGATACTGATGCCGTTGTCGTCATAAAACGCGATGAGTTTACCTAGCTTTAATGTACCCGCTAAAGAACACGCTTCATGAGAAATACCTTCCATTAAACAACCGTCACCTAAGAAACAGTACGTGTAGTGGTCGACGATATCGTGGCCTTCACGGTTAAATTGAGCCGCTAATGTTTTTTCAGCGATGGCCATACCAACTGCATTTGAAACACCGGCACCTAATGGACCCGTTGTGGTCTCAACACCTGGCGTGTAACCGTACTCTGGGTGACCTGGTGTTTTTGAATGTAATTGACGGAAGTTTTTGATTTCTTCAATTGGTAAGTCATAACCTGACAAGTGAAGAAGCGAATAAATAAGCATAGAGCCGTGACCGTTTGATAAAACGAAGCGGTCGCGATCGGCCCAATTTGGGTTAGTTGGATTGTGCTTTAAAAAGCCGCGCCACAAAACCTCTGCGATGTCCGCCATCCCCATTGGTGCTCCAGGGTGACCTGATTTTGCTTGTTGAACCGCATCCATGCTCAAGGCACGAATGGCATTTGCTAAGTCTGTTCTCGACGCCATGCTCAATTCCTATATTTATTTTGGTTTACATCACGTGCGCCATTTGACCTAAATTTCACACGTAAAGCAATTGTGTAGGGCAATTATTCTAGCCTATCTACAATCACAAGTGCACCCTGTGAAGCCATCAAAAATAAATAAAAGACGAATAAATAAGGAATAAATTATTCCCTCTTTAGAGTATTAGCCCTACCCGCCTACCAAATTCCCTATTTGGGATGTCAAAGTTATGGTCAAAGTTAAAACGAAATGCGATATACTATGTTTACTTTTCAACACTGAATGCAGGATTTTATGATCAATAAACAACTTCCTCTTGTCGATCTTCACCGTCACCTCGACGGCAACATTGCCCCAAAAACGGTTTGGGAATTGGCACAAAAGCACAACATTGAACTACCAGGTAACTCACTTGAAGAGTTCACGCCTCATGCTCAAATTCAGGGTCAGACTTCTGATCTTCTGGCTTTTCTAGAGAAGTTGGATTATGGCGTTTCTGTCCTTGCCGATTATGATGCGGTTTACCGAGTAGCCTACGAAAATGTCGCCGATGCCAAAGCACAAGGCTTAGACTACACAGAGCTTCGTTTTTCACCTTATTACATGGCGATGGGTTTTAACCTTGATATGGCTGAGGTAGTCCGTGTGGTTGCTGACGCAGTAGACCAAGGAAGCAAAGACTTTGGTGTTAAAACAAACCTAATTGGTATTTTAAGTCGTACTTTCGGTGTTGAGACTTGCATGAAAGAGTTAGATGCTATTTTGGCTCACAAAGACCGTATTACTGCTCTTGATTTAGCCGGTGACGAACTTAACTTCCCTGCAACTATGTTTATTGAACACTTCAAAAAAGCGCGCGATGCAGGCTTAAGAATTACCGTCCACGCTGGTGAAGCGGCAGGCCCTGAGAGTATTTGGGACGCCATTAACCTTTTAGGTGCGACTCGAATCGGTCACGGTGTCGCAGCAATCAAAGACATGAAACTGATGGATTACTTAGTTGAAAACACAATTTCAATCGAGTCATGTCCAACGTCTAACTACCAAACTGCGACGATTAGCGATATTCGTCAGCACCCGCTTCGCACTTTCTTTGATCACGGTGTAAATGTCTTTTTGAATACCGACGACCCAGCCGTATCAAACATTGATATTGCTAATGAATATGACGTCGCTAAAGATATTTTAGGATTTAATACGGAAGAGTTAAGCCAAATTCAGAAAAACGGTGTTAAGGCCGCATTCTTAACTGAGCAAGAAAAGCAGGCTTTGTTCGACGCTAAAGCCTAACACGCTTGTTGGTTTGCCGCAGCTTTAACAAGTAGAGTTAAAGATTACGAAGTAGCTTTAGAAGTGTGACCTAAGAGTTCTCAGTTCATACTAACCTGAAGCTCAGTTAAGCTCTCGCTGAAATTGAAAATAAAACGCCGTCACTGACTTTTATGTCACGACGGCGTTTTTGTTTGGGTATATTTTCAGTCTGTTTTTCAATAACTTTTTAATCTATTCTTTTAATCTATTCTTTT
>NZ_CEYNSH010000020.1:53392-57947 GCF_982872775.1 Psychrosphaera sp.
TTTTAATCTATTCTTTTAATCTATTCTTTTTATCTGTTCTTAATCGAGAGAAACCGCTCGCTCTTCACTAATTTTGTTCGGCTTAACAAACCAGGCTCTCATCAATATCATAGCGATAAAGTACAAGGCTGACGCCAAGAATAAAGGCCAGATTGAGTCTAACTGAATCAATACACCACCAAATATCGCGGCAAACACATTGGCAATACAGAACGTCGTCGTTAATAGGCCCATTGCCGCCCCATTGCCTTTTCCTGGCTGACTATCACTAATAAATACCGGCAACATTCCGTTATATATCGCAATACTAATTCCGGCCAAAGAAAAGACAATATTGGTCACGTAGCTCTCGGTAAATGGCAACAAAAACAAAAACGCCGATAACATCACCATGCTAAACAACATCGGGCCTGTTAAACCAAAACGACGCTGTATGCCCGTCACCAATAGTACAGAAGACAAAGTCATAAAAATCGTCATGTTCGTTGTTGTCAGGCCAATACCTAAAGAGCCAAATCCCAGTTTGTCGACTAACCAAATTGGATAAAATTCGTAAAACAGATTCATTGCTAATGTGTATATAAAATACATATAAAACAGTTTTCTAAGCCAAGGGTCTGCCAACATCCGCAATGAGTTCTCTTTAATTGCTGCCTTAAACACAGACATTGACTCGGTAGCGGGAGTAATGGACGTTTCACCAAGTACCGCCTTTACTAAGACCACACAAAATAGAGAGGCGACGGCGGCCGCAAACATAGCGTAATACGGCTCAAAGTGCCCTAACGAACCACCAATTAACGGACCAAGTAACCAGCCGACAAACACAGAACTGTTAATTAATGAGACGGCGCGAACTTTATCGTTAGATAGTTGCGCTGCAGACTTTTGGGGCTGTGCTGTGTTTAGCGATGAGTCCGTACTTTTTGTTGAATCGACACTTTCTTCAGCCGTTTGAAATTCGTTTTCTTCTGACTGTTGACCTATATCTAAAGCGATGGCCCGAGCAATAGCAATATTGCCTTCTGTAATGCCGGTTAAAAAGCGGCTTATTACCAACAATAAGTAGTCACCAATGTATAAAGCATAAGCTGAAGCTAGATAACCGAAAAAACATATAATTAATGTATTAGACAATACTCTACGTCGGCCAAAACGGTCTGAAAGTGCGCCAATAAAACTACTGCCAATAAAAATTCCCAGCGGATAAATCGCCAATAGTACGGTAAGCAGCGTTTCACCAGACAAACCAGCGTAGGTATTTAGACTAGATGCTGGAGCATCAATAAACAGTGGAGTTAGCACAGGGTATGGTAATGACAGTCCCATGCATGCCAACAACGTGACACACAATGCAACCCATAATGATTTTGAAATACCTAAAAACATAGCTAACTTTCCAATATTAAAAACTATCTAACGCACTCGAACCAAGGCTCTGGTTTCACCAAACCTTTGACTAAACTTTCGTAAAACCGACTTTTATGGCAGGCTTAAAAGTATGCGATGATTACCGAATTTAAGCTAATCAATTTAATCTATCTTTAGTATCGAGTTTACTTATCAATTCGACTAGACGTCGAATATTTGCTTATTAAACAAACTATCGCTTTAATTTCGTTGTAAAAGTTTCTACTATTAAAGCATGTCCAATATTTAACCAGGCGATGGAATGACAGAGTTGAAAGACCAACTTCAATCTGCACTTGTTGTAGAGCAGCAGTCTCTTGCCCAAAGCCATATTAAATATTCGCTACAACATCTTGGTTTTGAACGCATCGACTTTGTTGACCGCGCGCACCTCGCCATAGAATCCATCAAAAAACGCCAATACCAACTCATTCTTTGTGCTTATGAATTAAATAAAGGCGCAGACGGATTTCAACTTTTTGAACGTCTTCACGAACAGCAATTGTTAAAATGCGGTACCTGCTTTGTGTTCATGAGTTCTGATAATGATATTCAATTAAGTCATAGCATCATCGAATTAAACCCTGATGACTTTTTACTGAAGCCATTTACCTCCAAAGAGCTCGAGCAGCGTTTAAGGCGCGTCCTAACAAAAAAAGTCGCCCTGTCTGAAGTCTTTCACTGTTTAGATTTAAAAGACATTAAAGGTGCTCTAACGCGCCTCAACCACTTTATTTCAAAAAATGAGTCTCCGAATTGGCTTTCGTATTTAATGAAACTAAAAGGTGAAATCTTAAAAGAAGCCGGTGATTGGTCAGAAACTCTAGAGTTTTACCAATCCGTTCTTAAAGTCAAACCCTTCCAATGGGCACAATTAGGATTAGTGGAGTGCCACCTGCACTTGAGCCGATTCTCTGAAGCCAAACACCTGTTAGGTGAACTCATAGAATCTCGAGCCACGCGATTGCCTGCTCTGGAACTTATGGCAGAGCTATGCGAATTGAACGATAAATTTGATGATGCACTTCACCACTTAAAACAAGCGACAGAAATGGCGCCACGGAACATTCATCGCCAGCAACACTTATATAGCCTAGCCAGAATTACTTATGACTATGAGTCGCAATATCAAGCTTCTAACAGCATCGTACGAAATTTGCGTCATAGTGTTCATGAAAGTCCCGAAGCTTATCTGACAGCAGTTCGGGCTAATGTTGATTATGGCCTCACTTCTTTCAACGAGACTGAAGTAAATAGGCTTGCTCAACAAAGTCAGCATATTCTCGACAACTTAAAAAAGAAGTTTCCAAAAGAAGCACTCAATGATCAAATTGGCGTCGCCACTGCACGTATTCATTTCCTTAAAAATGAGACCGCCAAAGCCAAACAAATCCTCGAAAACCGACTCGAACAAAACGACATTATTGAAGTCGACGATTTAGAAGACGCCCTTGATATGGCCAAAGCTTTACACGAACTTGGGTTTCACAAAGACTCAGAGCGCGTGTTTAATGCCATTGCAGAAACCAGTGAGTTACAGCCAGAATCCTTGTTCGCCAAGTTTATAAACACAGAAAAGCAGCTTCGAGTAGAAATAAAAGCCTCACCAAAACAACTCAATAACGACGCGGTTACCTACTACACCAGAGGTAACTTAAAAGAGGCCCTCACCGCTTTTAGTAACGCCTTTAAAGTCATGCCTAAAAACCCATCAATTGCGCTCAACTTATTACAAACGATGGCGGAAAGTCAGTTTTTAAATTTTGAGTCTGAGGATGTCATGGAGCTTCTCGATAAGTGCCAAAACACTATCGATAATTCAACTTTGACTGACGAACAAGCCGAACGTTACCGCAAGTTAAAACAAAAGCTGCAAGAAGAACGAATCTAGAATCAATTTAGTTTGATTTTGTATTTGTTTTTGAATTAGGGTCAGCCTCAGGCTCTGCAGCCTCTTCCACCTCTATAAGCCACAGACTAAAGAATCGTTTTAAACGTTGGGAGCTTATCCAATACCAACACAAGTACACACCAAGTAAAAATAATAAAGGGCCGCTCCAATGCACTAACAAATGGCTTTGCCACATGCCAGTTCCTTGAACCACCAAATCAGTGGCCAAGCCTAAAGGAATGATATATCGAAAAACAGGCCATATAACGGATTCAAAAGAAGCCCATAATCGCCCTTTGCTTAAGAAAAAGGCATAAGCAACAAGGCCAGGGATCCCTATCAACATTGAAGTGTAAAAAGCAGATGGAGAGGGGTAAATCAAAGAGATAATCAAGCCTGGGTCGTCTCGGTGAGTCAATGAGATCACCCAAATAAAATAACCTCTGAGTACATAAGCCAACACTAAATAAAAGCCGACAGGAACCCGCACGCGGCCTTCAAAATCAAAGTCTTTATAATTCACTACATACTCAGGCTAAATTGTTTAGACAGAATCTACCATATTTAAGACTTCAACCAAATGTTCTTGTGGTTGAATGCCCTCCAAGCCAATTTCTTCATTAATGATCATAAGCGGGGCTTGTTCTATGCCTAATTCACTAATCAAGGCGTGTTCTTGCGACAGGTGGGAGTTTATATCCGCCTCTGAAGGGCTTGTTTGAGGTGACGAGGATAAAATACTTTCCAGCAAAGACTCAGCAAAACTTTGGTCAATCACTTGGTTCTCAACAAACATTGCGACGAATAATTTATCCATGAATGCCGATGCTTGGCCACACACCGCCGCTTTTGCCACTAATGCTTCGATGTTGTCGACTTGTAACGGCTTGATGTCTTCTGGATTTAATTGAATATTAAGCTCTTGAGCCAGTAAATTAAATTGCTCAAACTTTAAATCGGCCCAGACTTTTTCTTGGCCGTTAGTCTTAGCAAACCAATGTAAAAAGGTTGGTTGCTCCGCATCCGTTTGGTCGAAGTAATCGTCTTTTGTTCGCAAAAACTTATAGTCGAGTTCAGCGGTTTTGTTTGTTTTCTTCAAGCAATACTGCAATTGGCTATGCGCCAAATAGGAATAAGGACAAAAGGGATCCAACCAAAATTCTACTTTCATTGTTTATGCTCATTGAATTGGGCTAATTACTGTTTTTAAACAAAAATATTGTTTAATGACGTCTTAGCAAATCAATGCAATTT
>NZ_CEYNSH010000021.1:0-30469 GCF_982872775.1 Psychrosphaera sp.
AGGCTCCAAATAAAACAACCCCTTGCAGGAAACTGCGAGGGGTTTTTTATTGCCTGCGATTTATTGGTTTTGATTTCTAAAGTTGATTTGGAATTGTAAACGTTATCTTAATACCTTGGCCAAGTTCACTTCTTAACTTCACACTACCGCCTAATGAAGTCACGATATTGTAAATAATGTGCCCGCCTAAACCGCTACCTCCGCTATTTCTTTTTGTGGTGAAAAACGGTTCAAAGAATTTAGTAGTGTGTTCTGCACTCATTCCTTTACCATTATCAGTGTAGCTAAATGTGGTTTGTTTGGTATTTTGTTCTACGTTAATCAAAATCCTTCCTTTTGTTATTTCTTCAAAACCATGGATTATTGAATTAGTAATAAGGTTTGTGAAAAGTTGTGATAATGCCCCCGCTTTAGTATTTAGCACAAGGTCCGGGGCACAGTTGATTTCGATATCGTGTTGGGTCTTTTTAACCATTGGATTGAGGGAAGTCACTATTTCGTTGAGATACCCTAAAATGTTCACATCTCGATTCGTTTCAGAAGATTGATCAACGGCTATTTGTTTGAAACTAGAAATAAGCTTTGCAGCCCGTTCTACGTTGCTTTTTACGATCTCACAGGTTTCGCCCACATCTTCAATAAATTCATTGAATTGCGATTCAGTTACATTTTGTGCTTCTACAGAAACTAGAAACTTGTCATGTTCATTGAGTAAGTTACTGATCCCCGTAACACATACGCCAAGAGGTGTATTGATCTCATGAGCTACGCCGGCGACTAATCCCCCTAATGAGGCCATCTTTTCTTTTTGAATTAACTCGTCTTTTAACCGTTTTTCTTCTTCTGCTATTTGTTTTTGTTTAAACACATTACTAATACTGGCGCCAACAAAAGTCAAAACTTCTACATCTCGAGCATCATAGATGAACGATTCGTCATAACTTTGAACGATGACTAAACCTAATATCTCTTCTTCATACAAAATGGGCACACCTACCCAACTGGTACACATTGTTCCTAGTATTTGGTCTATGGTTCCGTTTTCTTGAAGTTTTAATATATCTGTTTTATTTAAATTTATTGGTTGTGGGTGCTTGAGTGCATAGGACGATAAGCCATTGCCAATCTTTATAGACTTCCCCTGATACACAGAGCCGTCTTTTTCATCAACAAAATAGCTTAAATACATTTCATCGTTTTCTATATCGACTTGTGCTATGGCTATATTTTTAACAGTAACAACGTTATTGATTATTTGATGTATTTCACTAAAGAGGTCGACAAGCTTTAGGTCTGAGATTACGAGCTTTGAAATAGATAAAAGGGCATTGATTACATCTTTTTCTGACTTGGCTTGGTGAGTGTCTTTTGATTGAAACAAGTTATTCACCTTCACTATCTTTAAATTGGTTTTTGGCAACGATAAGTTCGTCTATACAGCTTAAAGTTGCATCAACGACTTCTGGATCGAAGTGTTTTCCTCTTTGTTCAGTTATTAATTCAATAACGTCGTCTATCTTCCACGCGGGTTTATAACACCTTTTGTGAAGTAGAGCGTCAAAGACATCGGCAACCGCAACAATTCGGGAGTAAATATGTATTTCGTCTCCTTTTAACCCCTGAGGGTAGCCAGTACCGTCATATTTTTCGTGGTGCTGGTGAGCGATAATTGCCGCAGCTTTTATAATAGGTAACTGTGACCCGCTGAGGATGTCGTGACCTAATTCTGCGTGTTGTTTCATCACTTCAAACTCTTCACTATCAAGTCGGCCAGGTTTCAACAATATATTGTCCGGAGTCGCTATTTTTCCAACGTCGTGCATAGGCGTGGCAAGCTCTAGAATGTCGCATTCAAGCTTGCTTAAGCCAAGTTTCCTAGCGATAATCCCAGAAAACGCTGACATACGTTTAATGTGATTTCCTGATTCTTTAGAACGAGATTCCACCGCGTTGCCTAGACGATTTATAATTTCTGATTGAGTTTCCAGGATCTGTGAATTAAGAATTAAGTTATCAAATGCTATACCAGCACTTCGACAGAACATATGTAAGAGTTGAATGTCTAACTCTTGAATATTATCGATGTCCACACCCTTGAGGTATATCAGACTTTCTTGTTTTGATTCAGATGGTAAGTAGGCAATAAAAGTGTCATCTTCAAATACAGACTCTTTAAGTTCTATTGCAGTATTGAGTAGCTTCTTTATGTTGTTATCTAGGCTTTTAGTTAAATCTGTTCCAACTTGAGTAATAACTTCGTAGTCATCTTTATCAAAAATAGTGCCTCCGCCATTAATTACTTTTAATAGGGCTCCTTGTTGTTCTAATCGCAGTATTGATAAAATTTGTTGAAGTAACCCTTCGAAGTATGCCTTTAAGCTTTTTTCCTCCATTACATTGGTTGTTGCTTCTATGACTTTTTTGAGCCCGACTCTAAACTCGTGTTCGTGATGTCGAGACTCTTCGATTTTTAGAATATCTCTGTATCCTCTTAAAGCGGACACAACCGTGGTAAAAAGGCGCTTTCTATCAAGTTCTGTTTTTTGTTTATAGTCATTAATGTCATAATCCATAATGACTTTTTCTTCTGGCGCTTGCCCAGGCTGACCTGTTCGCAAAATGACTCGTACAAAATCATTTTTATGTTCATTGCGAAGCCACTTGGCAAACTGTAACCCTGCGTCGTCAGACTCCATAACAACATCGAGAAATATGATGGCTATGTCATCGTTAGACTCAACTACTTTCCTAGCTTCGGCGCTACTGTAAGCATTGAGGAATTTTAGCTTTTTACCTTCAAACGTGAAGCGCTTTAGAGCCATTTGTGTGATTGAGTGGATGTCAGGTTCGTCATCTACAATCAGTATCGTCCAGTGGCCAGTAATTACCTGTTCGTCTTCTTTTTTGATAAACCCTAATGGCATAAGTCACCCATTAAAACCTGTATGTTTAAAATATAGTCCATAAAAAAAGGTTTAAGCTTTAACAAGTATAAAAAAAGCAGTACCGCGGTACTGCTTTCTAAATGATGAGTTTTTATTTTAGTTAATCACTCGATCTGATGTTGTGACCTCAACATTGTAGTTGGTTAGCACAGAAGCGTATCCTTTGATTCTTAATGTGTAGAACCCAGCTTCACTTGGACGATAAGTGATTTCTTCAGGGTTCTCTAATGTCGCGCTACTTGCTACTACTTCACCTGCGTCATTCAGTAATTCAAAGTCCAAGTCAGCAACCCCTTGCCAAGATAGAACTGCATTTACTAATACGGATTCCTCGTTTACTAAAATCTTGTGATCTTTCACTTGAACGTTTTCTACAGAAGGGCCGATATTACCTTTTAATGTTCGTTCACTGTTTACGATTCGAGAACCTGGCTCTACGATTTCACCATCCATTTCAACGCCATCAAAATTAATTACACCGTTTATGTGCTTAATAGTTAAAGAATGAATACTAGTGTCATCTAAATCACGAACCGCAAAGGCTTTCATCGTTGCCTCAGGGGCAAAAAAGTCGATATAACCGTGGCTCCTGCCATTTACAATAACTTCAGCGTGGCCGTTTTGAGTAGTAGCTAGATAGTTAATTTTCACGCTATCACCAATAAAGTCAAAAGAGGCTTCTGCTCCTTTTCTTTTGGTTTTCTTTAAAACACCATCTGATGCAAGTGAGTTAGAAGCATTTTTCCAACGGTTGGTGTAATTAATATTTGGATTCGTCTCATCACTATTTAACCAAACACCTTGGCTTGACCAGTCGGTATCGCCAGCTTCGAACTCTGCGCGATTGCCGACAGTGACCTTTGCTAGTTCAACGGCAGCTTTAACATCGATATAACCTGCGCCTACTTGGTGAGGTTCGAATCCCGGCATTGTTTCGGCGGTATCTTTTAGTATTGATTCTAGTTGGTCTGGTGACAAATCAGGATTCGCTTCCAGCATTAAACCAATCACACCGGCAACAAATGGAGTTGCCATAGATGTACCGCTCATACGGACATAGTTTTGATAATATCCAGGGTTGTTTACATCTATTACCGGACCAGCAGCACCGAGTGGTGTGTTTATCGCGCGAGCTGAGATAATACCGCTTCCTGGTGCAGTTATATCTGGGGTTTTAATCCAGTCACCAGCGACACCTCGACTTGAAAAATCCGCAAGGCCTTTGTCAGCTGTACCGGCTGCAACATTAATAACCCAAGGGGCAATAGCGTATTGATTTAGAGTATTATCAGCTGGACCGCTGTTAGATGCCGCAAATGTGACGGTAATACCGCGTTTATAAGCGGTGTAAGAAGCTTGGTTTATCGGGTTATTCGGATCAAAGTTACTACCATCTCCGCCACCCCAGCTGTTGGTGATTACGTCAATACCATACCGTTCTGCATTAGCAAGTGCATAGTCAAAAGCTCCGACAGAAAATAAAATCGACAACCCTTCACCGGCACCAATACCGACCATTTTGGCGTCAGGTGCAACACCCGCATGGGCGAATTCACGACGGGAGTCGTTGCGAGACGCTTCACCAGAGCCTGCGACTGTACCAGCAACATGTGTTCCATGACCAGAGCTAGTGTCTGTATTTGGGACGCCTTCAAGGAATAGATTCTTACCGCCGGTGAAGTCTAAGTCTCCCGCGACTTTAGTGTTTTGTAGTAGTTTTTCGCCTAACTGCAAGTCAGGATGAGTGCCATCTACGCCTGAGTCTAAAACAGCTATAACGGTATTTTTACCCGTAATACCTTCGACATCATGTATGTAGTGACCACCTGTAATTTGGCCTGATGTAAAGTTGTAATACTCAAGTGGCGCGTCGTAATAGATGCTTTTTACACGGTCGTCCTGAGACAAAAGAACAATTTGCTCTTTACTTAATGTTGCGCCAGCCATAGGTAGGGTAGTCATTGATAGATAAGGGACACTCAATTCACCTAGTACATTCTTTACCTGACTAAAGTCATGAGTCGTCACGATGACTTTTGCTGGTTGTTCCATTTCTGGCAACATGGATTGTAATTTTGAGCCTAGAATTGCGTCAGCATTGGCATTGAGGGTAGTCAACGCTGCGATTGAAATTGCTATTAATTTTTTGTTCATGTGGGTTTTCCTAATTTTTAGAATACCCAGTTAGAATGAATAAAAGGAAAAGGCCGCGCCATGAGCAAAAACCCCTATAAAACAGCAGGCATGTTACCTAGAGATACATAGAGATACCAAGGGAAGCAGTGATTAAGGGCAATAGATACAAAAAAAGCAGGCAAGGCCTGCTTTCATATTTTAAGTACTATTTGATAGCTAAGCACTATCTGATAGCTAAAATATTATCGAGCTTTTGGAAGTTCGATTTTAGGTTCTTTTGATTGCTTATACAAAACAAGAGTTTTGCCAATTAACTGAACCTTTGTTGCTTTAGATTCTCTAACGATAGCGTCTACGTATAGGACAAGTTCTTCGCGATCTTCAGCAGGGATTTTAACTTTAATAAGTTCGTGAATACTCAGTGCGTTTTCAATTTCGGCCAAGACACCTTCAGTGAATCCGTTGGCGCCTAATTGTACAACTGGTTTAAGCGAATGAGCTTCACCGCGTAAAAATTGGATTTGTTTGTTAGTTAATTTCATCTAGTCTCAAATTTAACAATGATAATTACTTGAATTAACGATATTCTACCCCACCTTGAGTGTATTACCAATTTATATACGAATTTATGGCAAAAGATAAACGTTCAGCCAGCAGCAAAAGATGGCTAGAAGAACACGTTAACGATAAATACGTAAAAGAAGCCAACAAGCGTGGCTTGCGTTCGCGTGCTTACTTCAAAATAGAAGAGCTGCAAAAGAAAGATAAATTAATGAAGCCTGGAGATACAGTCGTTGACTTGGGTGCTGCTCCAGGTGGGTGGTCACAATATGCCAGCGAACAACTCGGGGATAAGGGAACTATCATCGCTTGTGATATTTTACCCATGGATCCGATAGTTGGCGTCGATTTTCTACAAGGTGATTTTAGAGAAGAAAGTGTGCTAAATGCACTTTTAGATCGTATAGGTGGCAATACTGTCGATTTAGTAATGTCTGATATGGCTCCTAATCTAAGCGGTAACGATGCGATTGATCAGTCTGGCTCAATGTATTTGGTTGAGCTGGCACTTGATATGTGTCACCAAGTTCTAGGAAAAAATGGCAAGTTTGCGGTAAAGGTATTCCAAGGTGAAGGATTTGACCAATTTGTAAAGGACGTACGAAATGCGTTTACAACAGTCAAGATTCGCAAGCCTGATTCATCACGTGCTCGTTCTCGTGAAGTCTATCTAGTAGCTACAGGTTACAAACTATAGTAACCTTAAATTAATTAATAACAGGAAGAGGTTATTCCTTTGAGTGATATGGTTAAAAATTTAATTATCTGGTTGATGGTCGCCGTCGCATTAATGTCGGTTTTCAACACGATCACAACAGATGAAGCAGGTAACGGTAGCGCGAACTACACGCAATTCATAAATGAAGTGCGTCAAGGTCAAGTTAGCGAAGTCAAAATTAACGATCGCCAAATTAGAGGCATCAAGCGCAACGGCGAAAAGTTTGAAACTTTTATTCCAACTGCCTATGACAAAGACTTGCTGAATGACTTAATTGAAAATGACGTAAGAATTGTGGGCGTTCCACCTGAAGAGCCATCACTGCTTGCGTCTATTCTTATTTCTTGGTTCCCGATGTTATTGCTTATCGGTGTATGGATTTTCTTCATGCGTCAGATGCAAGGCGGTGGCGGTAAAGGTGCCATGTCATTCGGTAAAAGCAAAGCGCGCTTAATGGGCGAAGACCAAATCAAAACGACATTCAAAGACGTTGCGGGTTGTGATGAAGCTAAAGAAGAAGTTCAAGAGTTAGTTGACTACTTAAAGGACCCATCTAAGTTCCAAAAGCTTGGCGGTAAAATTCCAAAAGGCGTACTTATGGTTGGCCAACCTGGTACAGGTAAAACTCTACTCGCAAAGGCCGTAGCTGGTGAAGCAAAAGTACCATTCTTTGCTATCTCAGGTTCTGATTTCGTTGAAATGTTTGTTGGTGTTGGTGCATCGCGTGTTCGTGATATGTTTGACCAAGCCAAGAAGTCTGCACCGTGTATTATCTTTATCGATGAAATCGATGCTGTAGGTCGTCAACGTGGCGCAGGTTTAGGTGGTGGTCATGATGAGCGTGAACAAACACTTAACCAAATGCTTGTTGAGATGGATGGTTTTGAAGGTAATGAAGGTATTATCGTTATTGCCGCAACTAACCGTCCAGATGTTCTAGACCCTGCATTATTGCGTCCTGGTCGTTTTGACCGTCAAGTTGTGGTTGGTCTGCCGGATGTTCGTGGCCGTGAACAAATTCTTAATGTTCATATGCGTAAAGTTCCTGTCTCTAATGATGTTGATGCAGCGGTTATCGCTCGCGGTACACCAGGATTCTCTGGTGCTGATTTAGCAAACCTAGTGAACGAAGCTGCTCTATTTGCGGCGCGTGGTAACAAGCGCTTAGTTGATATGATCGACTTTGAACAAGCTAAAGATAAGATCATGATGGGTGCGGAACGCAAGACCATGGTGATGGATGATGCCGAGAAAGAAATGACGGCATACCACGAGGCGGGTCACGCTATTGTTGGTCGTCTAGTCCCAGAGCACGATCCAGTTTATAAAGTAAGTATTATTCCACGTGGCCGAGCGTTAGGTGTGACCATGTACTTACCTGAAAAAGACAGATTTAGTCATTCAAAACAACATCTAGAAAGCAACATTTCAAGCTTGTACGGTGGTCGTTTGGCTGAGCAGATTATTTACGGTGATGAAAAAGTATCAACGGGTGCGTCTAACGATATTGAACGTGCGACTGACATTGCGAATAAGATGGTGACGCAATGGGGTCTTTCTGAAAAGCTTGGTCCATTGTTATACGCCGAAGAAGAAGGTGAAGTATTCTTAGGTCGCAGCGCGTCAAAGCATAAGAGTTTCTCTGATGAGACTGCTCGTTTAATTGACCAAGAAGTTCGTTCTGTTATCGACCGCAACTACGATCGTGCAAAGAAGATCCTTGAAGAGAACATGGATATCTTACACGCGATGAAAGATGCATTGATGAAGTACGAAACCATTGATGCAAAACAAATCGATGACTTAATGGAACGCAAGCCGGTTCGTGAACCTGCAGGTTGGAGCGACAAAGCAAAAGCGCAACCAGCAGAATCGAATGACGACGCGAAAGCAGACTCAGTGGACGAAGGTGAGAGCAATGCATCATCAAGTGAAAGCAATGTTACTGACATTAATGCCAAAAAAGGCAATGACAGCGATAAGTCTGAATAACTCAGTTACTGAATTATAAAACCTGGCTTTCGGGGCCAGTTTTATAAGCCGGTTGACTTAATCAGTGTCAGATAATGACTGTTAGATAAAATGAAAGGCTCCAATTGGAGCCTTTTGTATTTAAAATACTTAACAAATTAATAATATGAATGACTTCATAATAAGAGCGAATAGCCATGCAAATTTTGCCTAACCGCCCACTTATAATGGGTATCTTAAATGTTACCCCGGACTCCTTTTCAGATGGTGGTAAACACAACCAACTCGACAGCGCTATTCGACAAGCTGAAAAAATGCTAAGCCAAGGTGCTGATATTTTGGATATTGGTGGTGAGTCTACCCGTCCGGGCGCTCAAGCCGTTGACGTCAAAACAGAACTTGAAAGAGTCATCCCTGTCATCAACAAGTTAAAGGCTGAGTTTGACTGTATTATTTCGTTAGACACAAACAAAGCAGAAGTTATGGAAGAGGGACTAGGTGCTGGCATAGACATTATCAATGATGTTTGTGCATTAGGTAATCCTGGCGCAATAGAGGTTGCTGCTAAATCAGAGGTACCTATTTGTTTGATGCACATGAAGGGCACACCTGCGACCATGCAAAATAAGCCAGAGTACGATGATGTTGTCTCTGAAATTGTTGATTTTTTTAACTATCGAATTGCTGTTTGTGAAGAACACGGTATTGATAAAAATCGACTGTGGCTAGACCCGGGCTTTGGGTTTGGTAAAACATTGAGCGATAATTATCAGTTACTCGAAAACCTAGATAAGTTTGGTGAATTGGGTCTACCGATTCTGGCAGGATTATCGCGAAAATCTATGCTAGGCAACTTATTAAATTTAGAAACAAGTGATAGAATGCTCAGCAGTGTTGTAGCCGCTACGTTAGCACTTACTAAGGGCGCCAATATTTTGCGTGTTCATGATGTCGAGGAAACGGCTCAAGCGGTTAAAATTTATAAAGCCATGACAAATGGAGTAGGAAATGAGTAAGAAGTATTTTGGAACGGATGGGATCCGTGGTTTAGTTGGACAGTCACCTATTACCCCAGAATTTGCCCTTAAACTTGGTTGGGCGGCCGGTAAGGTGTTTGCAAGTAATGGCAACAGAAAAGTATTAATTGGTAAAGACACTCGTATCTCGGGTTACATGTTAGAGACAGCACTTGAGTCTGGCCTAATCGCAGCCGGTGTTGATGTCGGTTTATTGGGCCCAATGCCAACACCGGCAATCTCATATTTAACTCGCACCTTCCGCGCTGATGCAGGTATTGTGATCAGTGCATCACACAATCCTTATTACGATAACGGTATCAAGTTCTTCTCTGCAGAAGGTACAAAGTTACCGGATGAAATCGAACATGAAATTGAAGCTATGTTAGACCAAGAAATGGTTTGCGTAGAGTCTGAAAAGCTTGGTAAAGCCTTCCGCATTAATGATGCGGCTGGTCGTTATATTGAGTTTTGTAAGAGCCGCTTCATGCAAGATTCATTAAAAGGCATGAAGATAGTAGTAGATAGCGCTAACGGCGCGACTTATCACATTGCTCCAAATGTTTTCAGAGAGTTAGGGGCAGAAGTCATCTCCATTTTTGCTGAACCAAATGGTTTAAACATTAACGATCACTGTGGTGCAACACACACAGATGCACTTCGCAAAGCCGTTATTCAGCACGATGCACAAGTTGGTATTGCGCTAGATGGTGACGGCGATCGCTTAATCATGGTTGATGAGAAGGGCATGGAAGTCGATGGTGACGAACTCGTATTTATTATTGCTCGTCATGCCCTGAAAAAGGGTGAGCTCAATGGCGGTGTCGTTGGCACATTAATGTCAAACCTTGGTTTAGAAGTGGCACTTAAGAACCTAAGCATTCCATTTAAACGCGCTAAAGTAGGCGACCGTTACGTGATGCAATTGTTGAAAGAAAACAATTGGTCAATCGGTGGTGAGTCTTCGGGCCACGTAATTAACTTAGACCACATCCCGACGGGTGACGGTATTGTCTCTGCCGTACAGGTTCTTGCGGCTATCGTTGATACAGGTATGAGCTTGTCAGAACTCAAGTCTGGTATGCAAAAATTCCCACAAGAATTGATTAATGTTCGTGTTCCAAAACACAAATTCCCGTTAGAAGTTGATGAAGTTAAATTAGCTATTCAAGCCGGTGAAGTTGAGTTAGGTGATGAAGGGCGAGTATTGATCAGAAAGTCTGGCACTGAGCCACTTATTCGAGTCATGACTGAAGGCAAAGACGCAAAGCTAATTAAGCAGGTTGCGCAAAAAATAGCCGACAAAGTAAAAGCTTACGCAGAATAAGCAAAGCATTACTTGTATAATGCGGCGAGGTTAGATAATATCTCGCCGCTTAAATGAAGGAGAGGTTAATGGCCGTTCGATTACCACTTGTTGTAGCTAACTGGAAACTAAATGGCGACCGCCAACTGTTATCAGAAATGGTTACAAGCATCAAAACCCTTGATGCAGAAAAAGTTGAGACAGTGTTGTGCCCACCTTTTGTTTATCTAGGCGAAGAAACAGACGGCGTTAAAAAAGGCGCACAGTCAGTGGCAGTCCAAGAGTCGGGCGCATTTACTGGAGAAATTTCTGGAAGAATGTTGCGTGACGTAGGCTGTCAATATGTTATTGTTGGACACTCTGAGCGTCGTTCTATTTTTGGCGAGTCTAACGATACCGTTGCTAAAAAAGTATTAGCAACACTAGCGGCAGGACTTATTCCTATTTTATGTGTCGGTGAAACCGACGAAGAACGCGAAGCCGGTGAAACTATCAATGTGATCACCGAGCAAGTAAAAGCGGTTCTTGATGTACTGCCAAACTATTCAGACAGCATTGTAATTGCTTATGAGCCTGTATGGGCGATAGGCACAGGCAAAACCGCAACAAGCGATCAAGCTGAAGAAGTTCACCTTGCAATTCGCAACATATTAGCCGGTTATAGCCAAGAATTAGCAGATTTAACACGCATCCTTTATGGCGGCAGTGTTAAGCCTGACAATAGTGAAGAATTGTTCTCCAAGGAAAACATCGACGGCGGCCTTATCGGCGGTGCCAGTCTTGATGTGGAGGCGTTCACAAATATTTGCAAAAACGCAGTAGCTTAAGGTAAAAGCATGTACGAGATTTTAATTGTAGTTTATTTAATTGTATCAATTGCCCTAGTAGGCATGATCTTAATCCAGCAAGGAAAAGGCGCAGATATGGGCGCATCTTTTGGCGCTGGTGCATCGGCGACATTATTTGGTTCAAGCGGTTCAGGTAACTTCTTAACTAAAACAACAGCCGTGTTAGCAACCCTATTTTTTGTATTAAGTATCTTCATTGGCGCACAAACAGCCAACTCTGAAAAACAAGAAGATGCATGGGAAAACCTAGAAGTACCAGCGGAAACAGTTCCGGCTGCAACTCAAGAAGACATCCCAGTTGACAACAAGCCTGCAGAAAGCAAAGACGAAATTCCAGTAGGCTAATACAACAAATTTAGCGGATGTGCTGGAATTGGTAGACAGGCAGCGTTGAGGTCGCTGTGTGCGAAAGCACGTGAGGGTTCAAGTCCCTCCATCCGCACCAATATTCTTTGATATAATCAAGGGGTTCATTCGAACCCCTTTTTTTATGGAACGCGGTTTGTTCCACTTCTCTTAAATCTACTCATTCATGATTCGCGTAAATAGCTAAGCCAGAACTATCATTTTCTATGTTTTAGCGGACATTGTTTATTGAGAAATAGACTACTCAACCGAGCACTAATTTAGTGCTTTTGTTACGTCCGTATACTATTGGTGTGTATTAAATTTGTACAATTGACGGTCGTTAATTGCACTGCTACTGTTTCACTTCACTTCACTTCACTTCACTTCACTTCACTTCACTTCACTTCACTTCACTTCAGTGACGTTGCAGTGAATACTTATTAACGAAAAGGAATAAAATATGAAAAAATTTGTAGTGATTTTGATGTTGACGCTCTTGTTGCCTATTAAAATACAAGCCAGTGGATTTGGTGGTGGGGATGCTCTCGATTTTGAGACACTGAATAGAGTGTGTATTGAGGAGCCCGATTCATCCTATATGAGCCAGTGTAATGCACATGGCTTTAATTATGAAACGATTAAGACGAAAGTAAACCTTAGTTCTCACGGTGATGTAGAATTTGAGACGTTTGTAGTCAAGACTCAAACAAAAACCATTAGAACGTACCACTCTTCGCTAATAATTAATTGTAACTCTTGTAGCGGAGCGTTGACTAATTCCAAAATATCCAACATTGTTTCTGATATCGAGATGAGTTTTAAATTAGCCGCTTCAAGCAGCAGCTTTACTACTCAAATAGTGACCTTTAATGGTCGTTCTCAAAATAGGCGGAGTCAGCAAACAAATGGTTCTAACATTTCAACAAGTTTGAAAGATTGGGCTGATGCAGTCATGGCTTGGGCTGATGTTTGGGATCGCTTTATTGGCGATGAGAAAGAAAAATTTGACCTTCTAAAAGATACCAATGGAAAAGTAATAGGGATAATTAAGTTCGACGAAGACTCGAATGTACTAGTTGTAGACCTTAATAGGGATAGCACCGTCGGATCGAATGGAAGTATTGAGTTTGAAGCTGAAATTGGTGGATTAGGATACGGAGAATCCTATAGTGAAACGATAGAAAGGTTCGAACAGCACCAAAATTTGAACTGTGATACTGTCTATACAGGTACCGCAGATCGGATGGTTGCGCAGACTGTTTGTTGGTAGGCAGTCACCTGTTACAAGCGCAGCATAAGTATACTGCTTGAGCTGCGTTTTTAGGATAAACATACGAAATAAATTGCACAGGTGTTTTGCCTGTTTAATTTACACCTGTAATTCCATATTTGGCGACTGGTCCGAACTGTGTCATATTTATTTTGATAATAAAACAACACATGGACAAGTTAATGTCGTTCAAGCCAAACAAAGGTCAAACTCATCAGGTACTCAATCAGCCAGTGCCTTTGATTGGGCACAACGCCTATCAACAAGATAAAATTCTCAAACACTATGTTTCTGCTTTTTATGGTCGAAACGACATTGATGTGCTGAATGAATATGGTGCACAGGTGGGTGAGGAGCTATTACTAGCAGGTTTTGATGCGAATAAATACAAACCTGAATTTGTTTCTCATGATCGATTTGGCCGTCGAACGGACGAAGTCATATATCATCCGAGCTATCATCGTTTAATGTCCGAGGCAATGAAGGTGGGCCATCACAGTCTGCCTTTTAACAAGCTGCGCAGTGTGCTTAACAGCAGCGCTTATAATGATAATCAAGTTCAAGGTACGAGTGATGGGCAAAATGCCTCGCACGTTATTCGAGCTGCCTTAACCAGTCT
Organism: Psychrosphaera sp.; assembly: GCF_982872775.1. Taxonomy (NCBI): domain Bacteria; kingdom Pseudomonadati; phylum Pseudomonadota; class Gammaproteobacteria; order Alteromonadales; family Pseudoalteromonadaceae; genus Psychrosphaera; species Psychrosphaera sp. The sequence continues at coordinate 13,739 of NZ_CEYNSH010000021.1, forward strand.
TCACACCCAAGCGGATCCCGGCTCAGGTTGTCCACTTACTATGACCTTTGCATCTGTCCCCGCATTTCAATGCTCTGAAAGCCTAGCGCAAATATGGCTACCAAAGGTTTTAGCAAATCACTACGATCCAGAAAACAAGCCTTATTTTGAAAAAAGTTCTGTCACTATTGGTATGGCGATGACAGAAAAGCAAGGGGGGAGTGACGTCAGGGCTAATACTACAGTGGCTTATCCGCTCAAAAAAGGTGAAGTAGGATACCGCGATGAAAAAGAGCAAGTCGCTCTTGCGGATGTGGATGAATTTGAGCTAATCGGTCATAAATGGTTTTGCTCTGCACCTATGTGTGATGCGTTTTTGACGCTTGCTTATGAAGATGGACAGGAGCAGTTGAGCTGCTTTGTTGTGCCGCGCTGGCGCCCAGATGGTGCGAAAAACCCGATGGAAATTCAACGCTTAAAAGACAAAAAGGGCAATGTGTCAAACGCCTCTTCTGAGATTGAGTATCGCGGTGCGTTTGCATGGCGATTAGGCGAGCAAGGCAAAGGCGTCAAAACCATTATTCAAATGGTGGGGCTAACTCGCTTTGATTGTATTGTGGGCTCTGCCACGTTGATGCACCAAGCCACACAACAAGCCGTATTTCACTCAATGCAACGCCAGGCTTTTGGTAAACGACTAACACAACAACCCTTGATGCAAAATGTCCTAGCCGACTTGGCATTAGAATCTGAAGCGGCAATGGCCATGGCTTTTCACTCGGCACATTGTTTACAAGAAGGAAATAGCGAATTCATTCGTGTCGCGTCAGCAATAGGAAAGTATTGGGTATGCAAGCGCGCGGCTGCGCATACAGCAGAGGCGATGGAATGTGTTGGCGGCGTTGGTTTAATTGGAGACAGCGTCTTTTCCCGTTTGTATACCGAGTCACCCGTTAACGCGATTTGGGAGGGATCTGGTAATGTCCAGTGTTTAGATGTTCTCAGAATCTTACATAAAGACAAGGATGGCCTAAATGCCTTCATGGATGAAATTAAGTTGGCATCAGGTATCAACCAATCATTTGATGATTACTTACTAAGGATACCTGAGTTATTAGCGCTTACACTTAATAACCAGTGTTTTGCTCGACGTTTAGTCGAGTCCTTGGCGCTAGTTTGGCAAGCATCTGTGTTACTTCGTTTTGCTGATGATAAAGCCGTCGCTGACTCGTTTATAGAGAGTCGTATTGCACAAGGACACTCAGGTATGTTTGGAAGCTTAGTGTTCTATGACAAAAGTGCAAAGGAAGTAGAAACACTTCTCTCTTCTATTATAAATCGTTATGAATTAGCTGAGATTGAATGAAAAACTGTTTGTTTGCGGTCTTTATATTGGTCGAGTAAGCACAATAAAGAGTAGTGTGCTTTGCTGATGTATTAAGCGAACTAAGGTAGTTCATGTTCTATGTGTTCATCAGAAGCAAAGTATAACGGCTGTATTTAATTAAAAACAACCAATAGGAGCAGGTATGTCAAATAAGGCAGAGTCGAGCTACACCCCACCTAAAGTTTGGAAATGGGAACAGGAAAATGGTGGCGAGTGGGCTAGCATTAACCGTCCAGATTCAGGTGCGCGTTTTGAACGCGAGTTACCAACAGGTGAGCATCCATTTCAATTGTATTCAATGGCTACACCTAATGGCGTCAAGGCCACTATCATGTTTGAAGAATTACTGGCCAAAGGTCATGTAGGCGCAGAATATGATGCGTTTCTTATAAAGATTGGTGATGCAGACCAGTTTGGCAGTGGTTTTGTCGATATCAATCCAAATTCAAAAATTCCAGCCTTAGTCGACAAGTCGGGTAGTGAACAAGGCATTTCACCAATTAATATTTTTGAGTCTGGTGCAATCTTGCTTCATTTAGCGGAAAAGTTTGGTGAGTTTATTCCAACTGACGCCGCAGGAAGAGCGAAGTGTTTATCTTGGTTGTTCTGGCAAGTAGGTAGCGGCCCCTATTTAGGTGGTGGTTTTGGTCACTTTTATGCTTACGCACCAGAAAAGTATGAATACCCAATTGACCGTTTTACGATGGAAACCAAGCGCCAATTAGATGTTTTGGACAAACACCTAGCCAACAATAAATACATGTGCGGAGACGAGTACACTATTGCCGATATGGCGATTTGGCCTTGGTATGGAGCTTTGGCTCTTGGCCGCTTGTACGACGCCGCTGAGTTTTTGGAGGTGAGCAGTTACAAAAACTTAATTCGTTGGGCTGAAAAGATAAATGAACGACCTGCAGTGCAGCGAGGGCGAAAAGTTAATCGAACTTGGGGCGAAGATCACGAGCAATTACCTGAGAGACATTCTGCTATGGATCTTGACGAATTAGAAAAATAACCTTCAATTTGTATTCGTTTTGGGTACCAAATTGCTACACACGGAGTTTAATCCTTATAAATCTTATGTAGTTATAACCTAATAATATAAACTTCTGCCTAGCTAACCGAGAAAAATGAGTCTACTTTTAAAGTAGGCTTTTTATTTATTTTTGGGTGGGAGAAAAGGACTTGTGTTTAAGTTTAGGCGGGCGTTTCTGACTGTTGTGGCAATATTCACAGCACCAATATTTGCGAATGAGGTGTCCCAAACTAATTCACCTGAGATTGTTCGCATAGTCAAAAGCAGTCCTAATGACAATAATTCTCATGTTTATTATTCAGCTTTATTAGAACTCGCTTTAAAAAAAACAGAAACGACACACCGTCCCGTTAAACTTCAAGAAATCCCCGAGTTACTGGTCCAGGAACGTGCCATGCGTGAATTGAACAATCAAGGTGCCATTGATGTATTCTGGACCGTTACCTCAATTGAAAGAGAGCTACAGGCTATAACCGTACGAGTGCCTTTGCTAGAGGGGGTGATGGGGTATCGCGTTTCCTTAATTTTAGACTCCAAAACAAACCTCTTTAGTGCAACGAAGAGCGTCAAAGATATTAAAGACTATGTTGCAGGGCAGGGACACGACTGGCCTGACTTTCAAATATTGAGCGCTAATAATTTCAAAGTACTAGGGACTAGCGCTTATGACTCAATAATAGAGCTATTGAGAAAAAAGCGTATTGACTATTTTCCAAGAGCTATCAATGAAGCACCAGTGGAAGTGGAAGCCTTGGATGATCCCGACATTGTTGTCGAACCTAACTTCCTGTTTTATTATCCATCGTATATTTTCTTTTTTGTTTCAAAGTCCAAGCCAGAACTTGCCCAACGAATTGAAGAGGGCTTATTGATCGCGAAGCGAGATGGAAGCTTTCAGAGACTATTCAATGATTATTTAGACGTTGAGCTTTTGAAATCGAAACTCAACCTTGCAAACAGAAAGGTAATTAGGTTAGTTAATCCATTGTTATCGCAAAAAACTGCTAGGTTTTCGTCGACAGTACCGCTGAGTCTTCTATCCGAATTAGAGCCAGTGTCTGTGCGCACGGAGGCGCATACCGAAACATTGGCAAATTACAATACAGAATCTAATTGAGATTTAAGTGAAAAAAGCTGCTCGATAAAGATTGGGAATGTTTGAGTCGTCGTATCTGAGTCACCACGTTTTCCAGCTTGTTCAATAAGTGCTGCGGATTCTTGAATGAAGGTTGCACCTACACTTGATGCAGCGCCCTTAATCCCATGAGCCGTTTTTCCTAGTTCTTGCCACTGCTGAGCTTCAAATTGCTGTTTTAAAGTAGCGGCGTCTTGCTCGACTTGTAAAGCAAACATTCGCAAAACTTCAATATAGAGGTTACTGTCATCCATACAGTTTGCCATTCCGGCCTGTACGTCTAGGCCTTCAATTGATGCTAGTTGCTCTATAGACATTATCCTGTTCCTAATAAATCTTAAAATAGCCCGTAAATGTACACTTAGTGTATCATTTTGAGCAAGGTGATTTTATAAGGATATGTAACAATTCATAAATTTGCTGAGTTTTTACATTATTTTTATTCAAGTATTGAACGTAGTTTTGGACTTTAGCCGTTTTGGGCGCCTATCCGTTCATTTTCCGTTCATTACCCTTTTATAGGTAAGCTGAAAAGCCCTACCACTCTGAGGCCCAGTCTTTTAATTCAATCACATCATTATTTTGAACATTGCTCATGAAGTCAGCATCTAACGATTCGGCAATTGCGGAGTTCTCATATACTTGAGTGATTTTTACTCTGTATGGACTAATCACAAAATTAGTCAGTAAGTTTCCGCTATCATCAATAACATCAGCACGGTAGCTGACACGGTACTCTTGGCCAACAAACACACCTTGGCCGCGACCAATATTGATTTGAATTTGGTTACCGTTGTTAACCGCTAGTATTTTACTTTGCAATTGTTGGCAACTTAGCTCAGATAAAATGTCGTCACGCATTGTTGCCAATAGTCGATCGATACTAGTTCCATACTCAGAGTTCCAAAACTTTCTGCTATTAACCTGGACTGGAACTCGTTGGTCAAACTCCCAATCGGCTGAAGCATGAAATTTATTTTGATACAGGACTTCGTGTGTCAATGCATTGGCAATAATGACATCCATTGTAAAATAGCGTTCAAATTGATCATCTTGCCAAAAAGCAAAGTCATTGGTTTGCTCGCCAAAGGATAAGTCACTAATACGACCAAACATGACGAACTGAGTATTCGCTTGTTCTGCAACCGCGTTGATCAATTGATATCTAACTTGGCCTTGTTGCTCAAAGTCGATATTGACGTTGAGCTTCTTATTAAACCAAGGAACCGGGTAAACGGTATTTGCACCTGACTGAAACAGTTGCACAATCTTTTTCGGAATCGCTTTTTCAAGCTGGTAAATAGAGCCTATTTTGGCTTGTTCCCAGTGTTGAATTGGGAACTGAGTGATGGCGACCTTTTTTCCGAATTCAGAGGCGTAACAAGCGCGCTCTTCAGGAAAAATGTCTGCTCGAATAGTGACAGAAATCAAATCTCCGCGTTGGTGTTCTTCTACGACTTCTATACGATTGATGGCGCCGTTAGCATGAACCTGTAATGTATCATCGACTAACAAACCTTCTGAGATTTGTTGAATACTGGCTACGTTTGCTCCTGCAAATAACATGGCTTGTTTAACCGCATCCTGGGCTGCTCGGCTTTTCGCGCTTTTTACATCTCCATGACGGACTTTGGCTTGTCCCGTTGCTTCGTACCAATCAGCAAAGCACAATTCACTGAACAGAACTAAAGACAATGCCGTTATGTAAGTTACTATCAATCTTGTTTTCATCACCGAAGTCTCTTAACCGTCAAAATATTAGCACTTAGTAGTACTATCAGAACAATCACTGCTTGTTTTACCTTAGGTAAAGCAATATCTAGGCCAAATGAGTTAAAAGGGATAGTTGGCCTAAATATTGTATTCAATCAGAACTAAGAGGTTATATTTGTGTTTATTGCCGATCTTCGTCCGGTAATGGCAATAACTGATGCATTTGCTCATAAATCAGCGGCAAATCTATTATTTATTTTTGCCACAATAGACTCGTCACATATTGCTACAAGGTAAAGGTTATGAAGTTTAAATCAGGGTTTGTATTTTTATTTGCGTTACTCATCAGTGGCTGTACATCACTGTTAGATAAACACGTGATCTGGGAATATGAAAAGCCAGAGCAATTTCCTATTATTCGTGCCATAGGCTATGCGCCAATTTCAGCTCAAACCAGTGCTAATAGTGAGATTAAGCAAATAATGGCGATGCGTGCCTCAAAGTTAGACGCTTACCGTGAGCTAGCTGAACAGGTCTATGGTTATCAGATTAAAGGTCAGTCAAACGTTCAAAACTTAGTCGCGTCAGATGACAAAATGAAAGCGCGTGTTGAGGGGGTCATTCGAGGGGCTCGAGTAGTAAAAAGTTACCCTGTGGGTGACACATATGCGACTGAATTAGAATTAGACATGCGATTGGTTTACGACCTTTACATGATTAATAGTCGTCCAAGAAAAATCAAAAAAGTCGAGTATTATTAATTGCTAACACATAATTGATGTAAAGAATTCACAGCTTACGTAAAGTTCTGTAAAGAAGTCATAAACAACAAGATAAGTGCAAAGGAAATCAAGCCAAACCGCATGGTCTAACAATAGGTTAACTACGTATCATTCAACTATTATAGGTAACAATGCTTTTTGCATTTGTTAGCTACTTTTAAATACTCTGTTTTAATGATGGTGAAGTCATTGAGACGATAACAGTTGATGGGATGAATCTAAATGTTAAAGAATCCAGTGTTATGGATTGTCGTGTTATTAGCCGGCATGTTGGCTTTTGTATTTTGGCCAGAAGAGACACAACAACGCGGAGGCCGCTTTGGTGGGGCGCCACTCGTCGAAGTGAAAACCGTTAGTCGCGAAACCTTCAATGACGAAGTAGCAGCATTAGGTAACGCACAAGCAAATGAATCAATTGAATTAAAAGCAGAGCAAACCGTTCGCGTCATTGATGTACATTTTGATGATGGTGAACGTGTCAAAAAAGGCGATTTGTTGGTGACCCTTCGCCATGATCAAGAACAAGCGCTTATTGCCGAACTCGATGCTACACTCAAAGAACAACGTCGTCAGCTTAATCGCCTTAAAGACTTAGAGAAGCAAAGTGCCACAGCAAAAAGTGCACTTGAACAACAGCAAAGTTTAATTGATGCAACGGTTGCCAGACGAAACGTCGCGACGGCTAACCTTCAAGAGAAGTTCATTAAAGCGCCATTTTCTGGGTTATTGGGATTGAGACAAATCAGTCCAGGGCAGCTCGTTACCTCGAATACGGTGATCACAACGTTAGATGACATCAGTAAAATCAAAGTTGAATTCCAGCTACCAGAAAAATACCTAACTCAAGTTGCAGTAGGTCAAACCGTTAGAGCCAACCATATTGCTTTCAAACAACCATTTATCGGTCAGGTCGACGCGATTGGTTCTCGTATCGACCAAACATCTCGTGCGTTCACTGTAAGAGCATTATTTGATAACAAATTAAATGCGTTAAGACCAGGTATGCTACTTCAACTCGCTATTGTGTTTGAAAGTAACAAAGCTTTAGTTATTCCAGAATCAGCAATTGTGCCAGTAAATAACGAGCACTTTGTATATGTGTTGAACAGCGACAATTCGGTGTCTCGCACTAAAATTGAGATTGGTAAACGCAAACCTGGTTTAGCCGAAGTCTTGAGTGGCTTAGAAGAAGGCCAAAAGGTCGTTCACAAAGGTGTATTGAAAATTCGTGATGGAGCCAAGGTAAAACTGGCTGGTATGTCAAAAAAAGCAAACCCGAGTAAAAAGAAACCAGAAGCGAATATCCTCAAAAGTAATACCAAAGAAGACAGCAAAAACAGTACTCCAAGCGACGCTAAAAACAAAGATAAGCAGGAGGGTTAATCATGTTACTTTCTGACTTATCTGTTAAACGACCCGTCTTTGCGACGGTAGTCAATATGCTGTTGGTGACATTTGGTGTTGTCGCATTTTTTATGTTGGCTTTACGTCAATACCCTGACATTGACCCGCCAATTGTTTCAGTCAGTACCAGTTACCCTGGCGCTTCCGCTGAAATCATTGAAAGTAAAATTACTCAAATTCTTGAGTCTCGAATCTCAGGGATATCAGGTGTAAAGAACATCAACTCGAGCTCGCGTAATGGTCGTTCGCGTATTTCAATAGAGTTTAATACTGACGTTGATATTGACGCGGCAGCTAACGATGTTCGAGAGCGAGTATCAAGAGCGTTAAATAACCTACCAGATCAAGCTAGACCACCAGAGGTCTTTAAAGCCAATGATGATGAAGATGTTATCGCTTGGTTTGTACTGAACTCAGAAACCATGGACAACCTAGAATTAACAGATTACGCAAAACGTTACATTGTTGACCGTTTCGCTGTTGTTGATGGTGTCGCTCGAGTTCGCTTGGGTGGTAGTCGTGATTACTCAATGAAAGTGTGGCTCGATAAAGACGCGATGGCGGCACGTGGTATTACCGTTTCAGATATTGAAAGTGTGTTACGAAGCGAAAACGTGGAGCTACCAGCGGGGGAAGTAAAATCTACGGATCGTGAGTTTAATGTTCGTATTGCTCGAGCCTACACGACACCGGAAGAATATCAAAAAATGATCGTTGGACGTGGTACTGATGGTTATTTGGTTCGTTTAGGTGACGTGACTAAAGTCGAGTTAACCGCTCAAGACGACGAAAACACTTTCCGTGGAAACGGCGAGAACATGATTGGCCTTGGTATTATCAAACAATCTAAAGCCAATACACTTGACGTTGTACAAGCGGCACGTGAAGAGATGGATCGCATCCGAGCATCATTACCAGAAGGAACGAGCATTGAAGACTCATACGACTCGTCTGTATTCATTGCTAAATCGATTGAAGAAGTCTACAACACGCTTTTCATTGCCATCATACTAGTCGTATTGGTCATCTATCTATTTTTAGGTAATGTCAGAGCGACATTAGTACCGGCAGTAACTGTGCCCGTCGCGCTTGTGTCTACCTTTACGGTATTAATGATCTTAGGCTTTTCAATCAACTTATTAACTTTGTTAGCACTGGTCTTAGCCATCGGTTTGGTGGTTGATGACTCCATCGTAGTGCTTGAAAATATATATCGTCGAATGGAAGAAGGTGAGCCGCCATTGCTAGCTGCTTATCGAGGTGCACGCGAAGTCGGTTTTGCCGTTATTGCAACGACATTGGTGCTGGTGGCGGTATTTATTCCATTGGTATTTTTAGAAGGCAACGTAGGACGATTGTTCGTCGAGTTTGCCATAGCCGTGGCGGCTGCCGTTGTTTTTTCGAGTTTCACGGCATTAACACTATCGCCAATGCTTTGTTCAAAGATATTACAACATAGAGAGCGCAGCTCAAAAGTAGGTAAGTGGCTCGATGCAAGTTTTGACAAACTAGAACGTGGTTACGAGCGTCAGTTAGATAAAACCGTATCAAATAGACTGGGACTCGTTGTTATTATGGCCATGGCCGTCGCACTGGCGTATGGCTTGTTTAAACTGATCCCACAAGAATTAGCACCGCAAGAAGACCGTGGTAATTTCTTTATGATTGTTCAAGCTGCAGAAGGGGCGAGTTACGATAGTAACCTTGAGAACATGAATGAAGTAGAAGCAAGGTTATTAAAATATTACGAGCGTGGTGATGTCGATCGAGTTATCGTTCGCACGCCAGGTTTTGGTGGCGGTGCTGGTATAGCCATTATCGGAATGCCAGAATGGGGCGAACGCAACAAAGATACTCGACAAGTGATGAATGAAATCAATCGAGAAATGTCCCAGTTAGCCGATATTAGAGCCTTTGCCATTATGCGCAGTGGTCTTGGTGGTCGCGGTTTAGGCCGTCCGGTGCAGTTCGTTTTACAAGGTGATACATACGAAAATCTAGCAAGGTGGCGTGACATTATTTTGGCTGAAGCACGCAAGAACCCTAAGTTACTCAGAGTAGACAGTGACTACAAAGAGACATTGCCACAGCTTCTCGTTGAAATTGACACACTACGTGCGGCTGATTTAGGTGTATCGGTCGCAGATATAGGTCGCACCCTCGAAGCGACATTAGGTCAGCGACGAGCGACAACTTACATTGAGCGCGGCCAAGAATATGATGTTGTTTTAGAAGGGCCTGATGAGCAATTTGCCTCACCGTCTGCACTTAACGACTTGTATGTTCGTTCAAAAACGACGCAGCGTTTAATTCCTTTGTCGAATTTAGTGACAATAAAAGAACAAGCCACTGCTGGTACATTAAATCGCTATAACCGAATGCGCAGTATCACTATCGAAGCAAACTTGGCTGATGGCTACAAGCTAGGTGAGGCACTGGATTTCTTAAACCAAGCGGTTGCAGAAAATATAACAGATGCGGTTCAAGTAGATTACAAAGGACAGTCCGCACTGTACAAAGAGTCTGGTAGCTCAATTGTATTTGTTATGTTGATGGCGATGGCAGTGACCTATTTAGTGTTGGCTGCACAATTTGAAAGTTTTGTGCATCCGTTAGTTATCATGCTCGCTGTTCCACTGGCTGCCGTCGGTGCATTGATGGGCTTACAAATAGCGGGTTTGAGTCTAAACATTTATAGCCAAATAGGCTTGGTAATGCTGATAGGTTTGGCGGCCAAAAACGGCATTTTGATTGTCGAGTTTACGAATCAATTACGTGACCGCGGTGGTGAGTTCAAAGCTTCTCTAGTCGCTGCAGCAAAACAGCGTTTAAGACCTATAGTTATGACGACATTTTCGACCATCATGAGTGCGGTACCTTTAATGCTGGCGTCCGGTGCGGGTGCTGAAAGCCGTGAAGTCATCGGTGTGGTCATCTTCTCGGGTGTTGCATTCTCGACAATCCTCACCTTGTATGTGATTCCAATGGCGTATTACTGGATCGCCAAGAACACCGGCTCTCCGCAATCGGTATCACAAGCGCTTGAAAAGCAAAAAGCGCAACATCCTGAGCAAGTCTAACATGACTGAATTAGGGGATTGCATAAGCGCAGTCGACCTAGCGTAAAAATCATATAACGTTAGTTACAAAAGTAATCAAAGGGGTAGCAATGACTACCCCTTTTGTTTTGTGATAATGTGGGGTTAATTCAATACAAATTAATAAACAAAATTGCCCATGCCATGGCCTAACAATTGTCTTTGGCTAGCCGCTCTGAACATTTTAAGTAAAGGATTCACTATGTCTTTATTCCGCTTCAAACAAAGAGGCATCACTAAACGCCAACTCTTTTCATTATTGTTAGCCAAAGCTTTGTTGCTATTCAGCGTATTTGCGCTTGCTGAGCCGGGTGAAAAAGCACCAGCAAGAGCAGAATCAGAAGGACTTGAGGCCAAACGTCTGATTCTACGTGGCGGCATTTTGATAAATGGTGAAGGGGCACCGGCTCGCGGCCCGGTTGATATTCTAATTGAAGACGGTCGTATCAAGAACATTCGTTCGGTGGGTTATCCAGGTGTGCCAATCAAAGAGGGCGGCCGAATAAAGGCTCAAAAGGGCGACAAAGAAATTGATGTAGAAGGGCATTACATATTGCCGGGTTTTATTGATATGCATGGTCACATCGGAGGCTCTACCAAAGGTGTGCCAGCCGAATACGTATTTAAGCTATGGCTTGGTCACGGTATTACCACCATTCGTGAACCAGGTAGTTTTAATGGTTTGGATTGGGTCTTGTATCATAAAACCAGAAGTGACAAAAATACTATCGTCGCCCCACGTATTGTACCGTACGTTGGTTTTGGTATGGGACACGATGGCCCTATTTATACAGCCAAACAAGCGCGTAAATGGGTGAAAAAAATAGCTAAATATGGCGCTGCTGGTATTAAGTTTTTTGGTGCGACACCAAAGATTATGGACGCGGCGTTGGACGAAGCGCAGAAGCAAGGCTTAGGTACCATGATGCACCATGCACAATTAAACGTAATGAGCATGAACGTATTGGACTCTGCGCGTAAAGGTCTAACGACGATGGAACATTGGTATGGCTTACCAGAGGCGTTATTTGAAGATAAAGTCATTCAACATTATCCAGCCAAATACAATTACAACAACGAAATGGACCGTTTTGCCGAAGCGGGTAAGTTGTGGGGGCAAGCCACAGACATTAATTCAAAGCACTGGCAACAAGTTCGTGATGAGTTAATCGAGTTAGACTTCACCATCAACCCTACCATGACGATTTACGAAGCAAGTCGTGATCTCATGCGCGAGCGTCAAGCTATTTGGCATGAGGAATATACCTTGCCAACACTTTGGAAGTTTTTTGAGCCGAGTCGTTATGCCCACGGAAGTTATTGGTTTGACTGGACAACGGCTGACGAAATTAATTGGAAGAAAAACTATCAAAAGTGGATGGCCTTTCTAAATGACTATAAAAATCACGGTGGTCGAGTCACCACGGGTTCTGATTCTGGGTACATCTACAAAATCTTTGGTTTTGGCTATATCCGCGAATTGGAGTTGTTGCAAGAAGCGGGTTTTCACCCATTAGAAGTCATTCAATCCGCGACGCTTAATGGTGCACAAGCGTTGGGTTTAGATGATGAAATAGGTAGTGTGACAATCGGCAAAAAGGCCGACTTGATTGTGAGTAGTCACAACCCATTACACAACTTTAAAGTACTATACGGCACGGGGCATTATCAATTAGATGATAATAATACCCCGACGCGTGTAAAAGGGTTAAAATACACCATTAAAGACGGCATTGTTTACGACTCTCAGCAACTTCTGCAAGACGTAAGAGAGATAGTAGAAAAAGCAAAAGCCGAATCTAACGAATAACACACTCAAGAAAAAAGGTTATAGACCATGGCGTTGTCACTTCAAGAGCAGCTATTAAAAGCAGGCTTGACCAACGAAAAAAAAGCCAAAAAGGCCAAAAAGAACAGTAAAAAGACTCGTGATCTAAAACGTGAAGTAAAAGCCGCAACACAAGAAAAACGTGAAGCGCAACTTCAAAAAGATAAAGAGCTAAATGAAAAAATTAAGCGTGAAGCCGAGCAAAAAGCGATTCAAGCTCAAGTAAAACAATTAATAGAGATGAACAGCTTGGAGCTACCTGGTGCTAAAAATACCGTGACCTATAATTTTACTGACAATAATAAGGTTAAGAAATTAGAGGTATCGGACAAAATCCAGAAGCAATTAGCGAATGGCTTGTTATCAATTGTTCGAATTAGCGAGGCAGAAGACGACTATGCGGTAATCCCAAGTGTGGTATCGGATAAAATCGCGCTTCGCGATGACTCAGTACTCGTTGCTCAAAACGTTCTTGAAGAGCCTGATGAGGACGATCCGTATGCGGATTACGTCATTCCAGATGACTTAATGTGGTAAAAGAGTGTCTAGCGTACGAGTAATTAGCTAAGTGCGATAAAAGATAGACACCAAAAACTTAGCATCGAACACCAAACAATAAACATAAGATAAGAAACGAAGGCGTAGTGACTTAACTACGCCTTTTTTAATGCTTATGAGTCTCCGCCTTCCTAGTTATTCCTCATTCTTTGAAATCGGCAAAGGCAGAAACCAAGTGTTCGATAGCCATTCGGGCACGAGCTGGTAAGTACTGCCGGTTGGCATAGACAATCCAAGTAGTGATATGCGAGCTCCAATAAGGCGCTAAAACTTCAACTAACCGACCCTGCTCAAGGCTATCGGCAAAGCTCGAACGTGGCATATAACAAACTCCCAATCCGGCTTCACTTGCCTTGACCAAGCTACGACCACTGTTCGAACGCCATTTTGCATTCACTTTAACCGTTAAGTCTTTACCGCTTTCTTCAAAGCGCCAATGGTCTGAGTTGGCAATGACACAGTCATGATCTTTGAGCTCTGTGGGGTGAGTCGGTGTGCCTCTGCGGGTCAAATAGTCTTGGCTTGCCGCAGCGACAAGTTGGCGATCTACGAGTTTTCTAGCAATCAAGGATGAGTCCTTTAATTGACCGTAGCGAATAGAAAAGTCGACGCCTTCTTGAACAAAATCCACCATGTTGGAATTAAAATCGATATCGAGTTTGAGGTTGGCGTGAGCTTGAGCAAACTTGATGAGTTCAGGGACAATAAACTGCTCAGCAAATTCGCCAGCGGCAGAAACGCGTAGAGTTCCTGATAATGCCACTTGCTGACTTCCTACTTCTTCATTTGCATGTGCAATACCGTCAACTAATATTAAGCAGTGCTGATAATACTGTTGACCCGCATCCGTGAGTTTTACCTTACGCGTACTTCTAGCAAACAAAGCGACGCCAAGGCGTTTTTCGAGTTTAGCGATCTGTCTGCTGACATGAGACGTAGAAACATTGAGTTTGTTCGCGGCGCTTGTGAAGCCTTGTGTTTCAGCTACGGCAACAAACTCGGGAATTCCATCAAAAGAATGGCTCAAAGTCATTACGGATTCCTTATGACAACCGTTGAATAATGTCACTGTTTAAATTTGATTGTTGCAGTATAGCAATAAAGTTTTCTAAAAAGTGCTAATTATCATCACCATTGAATGGTATTAGACTAGGCACCAATCAATTCAACATTGTTTTCAATTAATAAAAGGAACAATCATGGCAGCAAAAAATATTCTTGTATTAGTCACTAATCACGCAACGTTAGGCAAAACTGATGAAGCAAATGGTACGTATTCTCCAGAGTTAACCCATGCGGTCGATGTGTTCGTGAAAAAAGGTTTTAGTTATGACATCGCATCAATAAAAGGTGGCAGCGCTCCTCTTTATGGTACTGATATCGAAGGTGACGAAGTTAATGAGACGGTATTAGCTGATAGTGATTTTCAAGCTAAAATAGAACAAACAAAAGTGGCTGCAGATGTCGACTTCGGTCAGTATGATGCAATCTTTTACCCTGGTGGTTTTGGCTTATTGTCTGACTTAGCCAGTGACGAGCAAGTAGCTAAACAAACCGCTAAAGCGTACGAAGCGGGCGCAATTGTAGGTGCAGTGTGTCATGGACCAGCAGGTTTGTTACCAATCACACTTTCAAATGGCAAAAAGTTAATTGAAGATATTGCTGTTACAGGCTTTACTCGTGAAGAAGAAGTTGAATTTGGCACTATCGATAAAATTCCATTCTTATTGGAAGAAAGCTTAGTTCGCACGGCAGGCCGTTATGTCAAAGTTGCACCTTGGGGTGAGTTTGTCACTGCAGAGAACAAAGTTGTTACAGGTCAAAACCCAGCTTCAGCTCACGCTGTTGCAGAAGAAATGGTGAAACTTGTTGGTTAATTCCAAACTTTGTTATTGATGGAGGCCACTAATTGTGGCCTTTTTGTTAAGTAGAAAAACGAACTTTTTAAATTAAAATCAAGTGGCTATTAATTAAGTTACCCACTGAACTATAATTGATTTAACTAATAGTGACTTATCTTTTACCGACTTATCGATAATCGACAATAGAATGCGTCATTACGTTGGCAATTTAACAGGAGCGAATATGAGCCGCCAGTCCCCACAAGAGCCAATCACACCCATAAAAGTTTCTGGATTCGAGTCTGAGCCCCTAGTTGAGCAATTAAAAAGTCAGCGACCAACACCAGATGTTAGCAAAGCCGTTAGTCAGGTAATTGATGACATAGGACTAATTGCTGAAGGCTCATATATAAATGGTCAGTGGCATGTTTCCGACCGTGTTTTTGAGGTTAACAACCCCTTCGATAATACCGTTGTTGCTAAGGTCACAGATGTTTCTTCAAAAGATGACCTAACGCTTGTTAACTATGCGATCGAAGCTGCTCATCAAGCGCAAAAGTCATGGGCAAACAAAACTAGCTATGAGCGTTTTGACTATATGATGCGTTGGCACGACTTAATGCTTGAGCATAAAGAAGACTTGGCGACGATCATGACGTTAGAGCAAGGCAAACCATTACAAGAATCGCGTGGCGAAATTGATTATGGTGCGAGTTACATCAAGTGGTTTGCTGAAGAAGGAAAGCGTGTTTATGGCGATACGATTCCGGCATTGACGAATCATCACGAAATAAAGGTAATAAGGCAACCTATAGGGGTTGTAGGTGCAGTGACTCCTTGGAATTTTCCAAGCTCAATGTTAGCCAGAAAAATAGCGCCAGCGATTGCTGCTGGTAACACAGTTGTCGGTAGGCCTTCAGAATTGACACCACTTTCTGCTTTAGCACTTGGGGTTCTTGCCGAACGAGCCGGCATACCAGCGGGTGTAATTAATATTGTCGTTGGTTCAGACGCGAAAGGAATTGGTGAGGTACTGACCAAGCATGACAAAGTTGATAAGTTCAGTTTTACTGGCTCTACAGGCGTTGGTAAGTTGTTGATGCAGCAATGCGCATCAACGGTGAAAAAAGTTTCTTTTGAACTTGGTGGTAATGCGCCTTTTATCGTCTTCGCGGACTCAGATCTCGACGCCGCAGTAGAGGGAGCAATCAAAGCCAAGTTTAGAAATGCCGGACAAACTTGTGTTTGTGTTAATCGCATTTTGGTCGAGCAGTCAGTGTATGAGTCTTTTATCAATAAATTTGTCGTTGCGGCAAGTCAACTTAAGACAGCTAATGGACTGCAAGACGGAGTGGAAATTGGGCCCATGATCCACGATAAAGCTGCAGAAGAGGTTCGTGCTTTAGTCGACTCGGCATTAAAAGAGGGCGCATCTATGAATCATGGTGATATATCCAAAACAAACCTTCAAGGTCCAATTGTTTTAAGTGATGTCACTAATGACATGGACATCGCACAAAATGAAATATTTGGTCCTGTGGCCGCGATACAGCCTTTCTCATCAGAACAAGAAGCCATAGACATAGCCAATAGCACAGAGTACGGCTTGGCAGCTTATTTTTTCAGTCAGAACGCCAATCGAATTCATCGTGTGAGTAGTGCTCTCAAGTTCGGTATGGTCGGAGTAAATGAAGGCATTATTTCTAACGCCGCTGCGCCATTTGGTGGGATAAAACAGTCTGGCTTTGGCCGAGAAGGTTCTAAATACGGCTTGGATGACTATTTAAACATGAAGTATTTGTGCCTTAATTATGGCGACTAATCTTGGTGGGAAGCTGAATTGAAAAAGCTTTGAGGACCTTAATAAAAAAAGCCCCAAAAACACGTAGTGATTTGGGGCTTTTATTTGAACTATCAGACGGCAACTTAGAGTGTAGCTTTAATCGCTAATCGCTAATCGCTAATCGCTA
>NZ_CEYNSH010000021.1:30569-43331 GCF_982872775.1 Psychrosphaera sp.
TAATCGCTAATCGCTAATCGCTAATCGCTAGCAGGCGACTGTGATTTTCCGCTACTCTCAACTTACTACTTCGGTTGATTGTTGGACTTTTCCACTTGAGCACGAAGGGCAGCTAGCTCTTTCAAAATCTCGTCAAACTTATCTTCTTGCACTGCGGCTTGTTCTTCTTCAAGCTCAAGCTCTTTTTCTAAACGCGCTTTGCGGTGCTCTTCTTCCATAACATTAACCACTATGCCAATGACCATATTCAAAAATGCAAAGGCCGATAAGAAAATAAACGTGATGTAGAACACCCAACTCATTGGGTAAACTTCCATGGTTTCGTACATGACGTCAGTCCAATCTTCAAAGGTCATCACCCTAAATAGGGTCAATAATGAAATAGTGATGTCACCCCATAACACTGGGTTAATATCTTCAAACAAGGTGCTACCTACTGCGGCGTAAATGTAGAAAATAATAAACATCAACAACATGACGTAACCAAGTTGCGGTAAAGCTTTGATTAAGGATGTTAGCAAAATACGCAGCTCTGGAATGAACGACACCATACGCAACACTCTAAAGACGCGAACTAGGCGAGCGATAATGGCCATGTCAGTGTCTTCAACCGGAATCATACTGACTAATACAATTAAGGTATCAAAGGTGTTCCAAAAGTTGTGGAAGAAGCGCTTTTTATTTTCTTCAGTACTAAATCGAATGGCGATTTCGGTAATGAAGAAGATATTAATAAACCAGTCTAAGTAAATAGTGATGGTATGAATGGTCGAGGACACATCATAGGTTTTGACCCCGACTAATAAAGCCGATGCGATAATGACGGAAATAACAAAAAGCTCGAAAACTTTATTGTGACGAATAGATAACAGTAATTGTTGAAACTTTTCTAGTTGCATTTGTTGTATTCTGTTTATGAAATTATGGGAGTTCTTTAAATTCGATAGAACGCGCGATTAATGCATCTTGCATTGTCGATTGTTCGGACTGGGCTATTTTAATCGTGACTGTGACGTTTTCGCTATAGCTAACCTCAATTATTTCACCGCCGCAAAGATCGAGTTGATGACGAAGCCACTGTTCTTCGGCAAAGCTTATGCTCACTTTGAGCTCAACTGATTTGATAACAGGCGCAAGGAGGTCTTCTTTTTCAGCGATTTGATATGCCTGTTCCACTGCTTGAGAGTAAGCTCTTACCAACCCTCCAGCGCCCAGTTTAATACCACCGAAGTAGCGAATCACAATCACTAAAACGTTATTTAATGGTTTGTGCTGTAAAACGCTGAGCATAGGTTTGCCAGCCGTGCCGCTAGGTTCACCATCGTCAGACATAGCGGCGGTTTGATTGTTTGGTGTATCACCCATGACATAGGCATAGCAGTGGTGTCTGGCGTCGGGATATTCGGTTTTAGACTTTTCCAACCATGACTTTGCCTCTTCTTTGGACGAAATAGGAACCATCCAAGTAATGAATTGGCTCTTTTTTATCTCAAGAGGGTTGATAACAGGCTGGCGCAATTCGTAACGCAAACTAGAAGACATGAAAAGGCTCACTATTTAACCACACTACAGATGGTTTCACTTTAAGTGAATAACTGTTAAGTTATTCTTTATAACAATAAGAATTGCAACTTGACGTGTTTCTTTAAGTCTAATTAAAGTACCGCCAAGAAATGCATCATGATTATGCCACGCCTCAATAGCTATAGGCTAGGACAAAACCGAATTGGAAGTTTGCAGTATGGATAGAATTCAAACAGTGAAAATAGGTCTCTCACTTTTGCTCGCAAATTGTGTAATAGCACTCACCACAAACGCATGGGCAAACGACGCAGAGATCTTTAAGTGTGTTGAAAATGGCATCGCCAAGTTTTCAGCCTATCCATGTAAAGACCCTTCAAAACAACAAGCCTATGATGTGACTCGTTCTGAGTCCATGACTTCTTATTTTGAGCGTCAACAAAAAAAGCTTCAACAGAAGCTAGATGAAAGGCGCGAACGTGCTGAAAAGTATATTGCTGGCTATCCGGCGTTACCAAAGAACATTCGCGAAGCGATATTAGACTGTAAGGTCATTCGCGGCATGACCAGAAAGCAGGTTTACACTTCGTGGAGCGTGATGCCAGAGTCGCACCGTAAAGTCGTTAAATCGTCTAGCTCATTAACTTATTACACTTACCGTCAGTCACCAATCTGCATGAATGAAAAATTTAGAGTTGCAGATTTGACCTTTGATAACCGCACCAATTTACTGGTGGGCTGGAATATTCAATATTAATTTATGAATTTTACTAAAAAAATTACGGCGACTCGGCCTTATGCGCGCCGTACTAGCTCCAATCAAACTCATTCATCGACACCAAGTGTAGAAGAAGTAAGGGTTTTATCAGAGCAGTTCGAAAGTGATCGGGGCCGGATCATTCAATCGGCCGCAATAAGACGCTTGCAACAGAAGACACAAGTCTTTCCGCTAGAGAAAAACTCGGCGGTACGTTCTCGATTAACTCACTCCTTAGAAGTACAGCAAACCGGTCGTCATATTGTTCGAACGATTATTAAAAAATTGCCAGATGAATTAGCTAACCGCTCAAATTTAAAAGAGTATGAGCGAGAAATCGAAACTTTAGTCGAAATGGCTTGTCTGATGCACGACATCGGTAATCCACCATTTGGTCACTTCGGTGAATCGGCCATAAATCATTGGTTTGAAAAGCAACTAGACAAACATGTGGTATTTAGCCAAGCCAATGACAAGATGCTCGGTCTGCAACTCAAAATGGAATTAAAAAGCTTTGAAGGCAATGCCCAAGCGTTCCGTATTATTTTCAATCTGTTGAGGCTTAACCTTACGTTTTCACAAGCGGCTAGTATTTTAAAGTACACGCGCAGTGGACTTGAACGTCGCCCAGAAAAAGATAAACCACTATCTTATTTGAAGAAAAAAGTCGGCTATTACTATTCTGAAATAGAAGACATCAAAGCGATGCAAAGTGAGTTAGACATCAAAGACGGTCATCGCTTTCCTTTGGCTTATTTGATGGAAGCTGCAGATGACATTAGTTACTGCTTGGCCGATATTGAAGACGGCGTAGAAAAAGGGCTGTTGGACTGTCAATCTCTAGCTAAAAAGCTGTCAGAGACCTTTAACGAACTCGCTAAAGACAAGGCCGGTACTCACTTAGGTCGTAACAAAACGTTCGATGATGCTATCGATTACGCATTGTCACGAAGTGAAAAAGAGCCTATTAACAAAGCTCACGAGTTTTTTGTTTGGCTTCGGGTCCAGTTGATTCATCCGTTGGTTGAACATGCTGCAGATAAGTTTATCGAGCATTATGATGAAGTGTATGAAGGCAGTTACAATGGGGCGCTTTTGGAAGATGGCAGTGTGTATCACCACATCATTGAAACCTTTAAGCGCGTGGCTATTGAGAACATATTCAGCACTGATGAAGTCGAGACTAAAGAGTTACAAGGCTACGGTATAATCAATAATTTGCTTGATGCATACGCTCCGTTACTCAATTACCCGATGGACAAGTTTTTGGCTATGGTCGATAAAGAGCAACGCGGTGGTTTGATTGAAGCGAGACTGTACAAACGCCTTCCGAAAAAACACTTGAAGGCCTACCAAGAAGCGATTAATCCAAAACGAGACAAACCAGACTTTGCCTTGTTTGAGTTTTATTATCGCTGCCGACTGATTCAGGATTGTATCAGTGGCATGACAGACCAATTCGCATTAGAAGAAGCCTCCAATTTGGCTGGTATCTAATTCAAAATTCTTTGTTTGCGGTCAATTTGGCCGCAAAAAGGGATTCAAAAAATACCCTGCTTGCAGTAGACTGCAACCCTTTACATTACTAATCAAAAAGCACGAGTCATGATGGATATCAAGCAAGCGTTTGCCGAGATAAAACGCGGCGCAGACGAAATTCTGCCAGAAGCAGAACTATTAGAAAAATTAGAGTCAGGTAAGCCTTTAAAAATCAAAGCGGGTTTTGATCCAACAGCGCCTGATCTGCACTTAGGTCACACCGTTCTTATCAATAAGTTAAAAACCTTCCAAGACTTAGGTCATGAAGTTATCTTTTTGATTGGTGACTTTACAGGCTTGATTGGTGACCCAACGGGCAAAAGCGCGACTCGTAAGCCTTTGACCAAAGAAGACGTATTACAAAACGCCGAAACGTACAAAGAGCAAGTATTTAAAATTTTAGATCCGGCTAAAACAAAGATTGCTTTTAACTCTGAGTGGTTTGATAAGTTTGGCGCGGCCGACATGATCAAACTTGCTGCCCGTCAAACCGTAGCAAGAATGTTAGAGCGTGACGACTTTAAAAAGCGTTATGCTGGTGGTCAGTCAATTGCGATTCACGAATTCTTGTACCCTTTAGTTCAAGGTTGGGACTCAGTCGCACTTGAGGCTGACGTTGAATTAGGTGGTACAGACCAACGCTTTAATCTTTTAATGGGGCGTGAGCTTCAAAAGGAAGAAGGTCAAAAACCACAAGCGGTATTGATGATGCCTCTGCTAGAAGGTTTGGACGGCGTTCAGAAGATGTCTAAGTCTTTGAACAACTATATCGGTATCACAGATGCACCAAATGACATGTTTGGTAAAGTTATGTCGATTTCTGATGAGTTAATGTGGCGTTATTACGACTTATTGAGCTTCAGACCGATTGCTGAAATCGAAGCTCTACGTGAAAAGGTCGCAGCGGGTGCAAACCCTCGTGATATAAAAATTGATTTAGCGAAAGAGCTTATCGCTCGCTTCCACAGTGAAGACGATGCTGAGCAAGCCCACCAAGACTTCATCAAGCGTTTCCAGAAGAACGCATTACCAGATGAAATCCCAGAGGTGGATGTGGCTGCAACGGAAGCGATGCCAATCGCCAACTTGTTAAAAGAAGCCGGTCTTGTTGCTTCAACATCTGAAGCAAACCGTATGATCAAACAAGGCGCGGTTAAGCTTGATGGAAAAGAAAAAGTATCTGATGCCAAAACGCTGGTTGAACTAGGCACGACGCGAATCTACCAAGTGGGTAAGCGTAAATTTGCCAAGGTAACGTTGGGCTAAGTAAAGCGAACAGCCAAAATAAATGACAAAACCAGCGCCTTTAAAGCGCTGGTTTTTTTGTATCTATAAAAACAATATTTTTGACACCTACGGTTGAAAAAGTATAACAATTTGCAGAATATCAGACGCAGAATTAGTGCTATAAGAATAATAAAAAAGGATGAAGGATGTCTCCAGAACAAATGAGTCTCAATTACTTTTCACATATAAACCAAGAGCCCAAATCTCTTCCAGCTTGGTACTTTTGTGACAATCAAAAAGACGCCGACGAGTGTGCTGAGTTGGTTTTGAATGGAGTCAAAAGAGCAACGTCACCCGCACTGCGGTGGCATGAAGCGACGAATGAGCCATTGGCAAAGCCAGGAGATTTAAATATTGTCACAGACTGGGCTGGCAATGCGATGTGCATAATCGAAACAACCCATGTTGAGATAGTACCATTTAACCAAATTAACGCAGACTATGCGTATTTAGAGGGAGAAGGTGATAAGTCCCTTGATTACTGGATGAAAGTACACAAAGCCTACTATCAGCGAGAAGCAGCAGAGGTCGGCTATACAGTAACTGAGGATATGCCGATAGTATGTGAAACCTTTAAAGTGGTTTTTCCAGTTTAAATAATTCTGTTATTTGATCATCCGTCAAGCTTTCCACCGTTTCTATATTGCGTTCGGGAATGGTTTCAGGGTTCGGGTATTGTTTTAATACTCGACTCATAGAGTCTTCCCGAATCAAATGAATGATGGGAGCGGGTGCGCGATTGGTGTAGTTTTCTCTGTCGTCAATTGATGTTCCTTCAAACTGATATTCAGGATGAAAGCTCGCTAACTGAAAGGTCCCCTCGTAACCGAAGTTTTCTAACGTCATTTGGCAGACGTCTAAGAAGTCCAAATACGATTCAAAATCCTCTAATCCTGACGCGACAACAAACAAACTAGTGTCAGTCTGCTCACTTGGTGTTTGAGCCAAAAACTCCATCTCGTTAATAAAAGCGTCTAACATTTGGTCTGAGTTCGTCGCGTCACAAAACGTCACTTTAATTTGGCCCTGTACGCGAGGCTTTTTGGCGAACGGGCATAGATTTAGGCCAATCACGACGCTGTCTAACCAGTGGTATACCTTTTGTTCAAGGGTTGGTTGTTTTTTAGGTGCCTGCTTGTTTTCTAGCTCTTTTTTTGGGTCTAGCGTTGGTTTTTGTGAAGTTGACTTTGATTGAGTGGACATAATTATTGGTCCAATTTAAATTGTTGAGTGAATAACGCCTGGGTAAACTGAGTTCTCAAATAAAAGCCTTTAGGTGGCGCTTGTGTCGGTGCACCGTCCTTGCCGATGGCGGCGGTTCGAATACTGCTATCAGCGGCTTTGGGGCGAAGTTGTAAATATTGGCCATAAGTGGCGTTGATTTGGTCATGTTGGCCCAACACTATCATGTCAGTGAGCTCTAGCCAGTCTTGGGACAATATAGACTCGGTCGCCTCGTCCATTTGCCATAAAAAGGGCATGGCGACGGTGCGTTCTGGCACCGGAATTTGACGCTCGGCAATAATCGGAACCCAAAGCACATGTCTGAGCTTTTTGTAGACGACACTGTCACGCCAAGTCTGTCCAGCAGGCAGTAATAAAGGCGCAACAGATACAAAGGTGGTTTCTAAAGGCTTGCCATTTTGGTTAATCGGTACTGTTTTGAGCTCTACACCGAGTTCTTGAAAGTCAGGCTCGGGCAAATTGCCGGCCGTTGCACCTAAATACGCCTCAATTAATTGCCCCGGCCACCCTTTTTCAACTAATAAGTTTTCGGGCACAACGACACCTAATTCACCAGCAATTTCACCTAAGGTTAATCCGGCGATCGCATCGATACGATGTTGTAATTCTTCAATAGTTTTAGGTGGTTTGGGTAAATTCATAGCAAATTGGCTGATTTGAGCTTAGCAATATTATCCCTGTTCAAATTAATTGATGCTAGCGTTAATTTTGCGTTTGCGCATTAATGGTGTTTGTGGAAGAATCAAAGCATATCTAAAGAATTAAAGAACAGGTGAAACTGTGATTGATGCCGAAGGCTTTAGGCCTAATGTTGGCATCGTGATTTGCAACCACAAAGGCCAAGTTTTCTGGGCGCGTCGATATGGTCAACATTCTTGGCAATATCCGCAAGGTGGGGTGGATGATGGTGAAACACCAGAACAAACCATGTACCGAGAACTCGAGGAAGAAGTGGGGCTCAAGCCAGAAGACGTAGAAATTCTGGCAGTTAGTAAAAACTGGTTGCGTTACCGATTACCCAAGCGTTTGATCCGTCGTGATAGTATGCCTGTGTGTATTGGTCAAAAACAAAAGTGGTTTTTACTACGCCTGCGTTGCAAAGAATCCGATGTAGACTTATTAAAGACAAGTCATCCTGAGTTTGATGACTGGCGTTGGGTGAGTTATTGGTACCCAGTGCGAAATGTAGTGTCATTCAAGCGCGATGTTTATCGTCGTGTTATGAAAGAGTTTGCGCCTATCGTCATGCCAATGGGACGGCAACAGCCAGGCAAAGGAGAATTTGCCGGTCACAAAACGTCGAATCACAGATATAAACGACGTAGCCAAAAGTCTCAACAACACAGGACCAAACAACACAAACAACGGTAATGATGGCCAAAAACTTAATGCCTTATGCTAAATGAACTGAGACGAATCACTCACAATTTTGTACAGGAGCCAAACCTAGAGTTGGCTCTTGCAAACTTGGTGAGCGACATAAAGCAGTGCCTTAATACCGATGTTTGTTCAATATACTTAGCTGAGGACAAACAAAAAGTCCTCATGCTGCAAGCGACAGATGGTCTAAACCCTAATGCTGTTGGCAAAACCGCCATGCGTTTTGATGAGGGTTTGACAGGCTGGGTCGCCGAGCGTGGTGAGCCAATCAAAGTTCACAACGCACCCAAACACACCAGATTTAAACAGTTCAATGACATAGAAGAAGACGTCTATTCGGGCTTTTTAGGTGTGCCAATTATGCACCGAAGGCAAGTCCTCGGTGTGATCTCATTACAGCAATCCGAATCTCGTCATTTTGAACAACAAGAAGAAGCCTTCTTAGTCACTCTTAGCGCTCAATTAGCCTCGACGTTTGCCAATGTAACCATTCGCCTTCGCAATCAGACTGAAAGTGAAAACCCAGATCACACTGGCTTAGTACTTCAGGGTGTCTCTGGAGCCAGCGGTGTCGGGATTGGCCACTCTTACTTGGTTCAAACCAATATTAATTTCTCAGATGTCTCTCTAAAAAAAGTAACCAATAGCGAGCCTGAAAAAGCCCGATATTTTAACGCGGTCGAAAAAACCAAAGCTGATATTATCCAAATGACCCAACGAATGGCGGATCAACTTCCCAAAGAAGCCTTGGCCATTTTTGATGTTTATCAGCAACTTTTGGATGCGGCGAGTCTTGGCAACGAAATTGTTGACAAAATTAATCAAGGTTGGTGTGCGGTTTCGGCATTAAAAATAGTGTCAGAGCACTACGTTACCGAATTTGAAAAAATGGAAGACCCTTACATTCGCGAACGTGCAGTGGATGTAAAAGACTTAAGTCGCCGGTTACTTGAATATTTAACTGTTCAGCCTGGTGCCAAGCCTCTAGTACCAAAGGCGGCGATAGTCATTGCCGAAGAAGTGACAGCATCTATGTTAGCCGAAATCCCTCGTGAACAAATCAAAGGGATTGTCTCATTAAAAGGCGCTGAAAACTCTCATGCCGCTATCATGGCAAGAGCGCTCGGCATTCCTGCAGTAATGGGCTTGCGCGATGTTCCGTTATTGCAGCTAGATGATATTGATATCATTGTTGATGGTTATAGCGGACAAGTCTTTATCTCTCCAAACGAGACCATCGTTGATGAGTACCGTCGCCTAGAATCGGAAGATTTAGCCTTTGCTGACCTTTTAAAAGAAGAAGCGAACCAATTTGCGCAAACGCAATGCGGCCACAGAGTCTCACTTTATATAAACTCTGGAATGGGCTTTGATAGTGACATAGCAGATCAACAACACATAGAAGGTATCGGGCTATACCGTACTGAGTACTTGTTTATGATGCGCCAGCGTTTTCCATCAGAACAAGAGCAACAGTCTTTTTATCATCAAGTTTTATCTGACTTTGATGGGAAGCCTGTCGTAATGCGAACGTTAGATGTCGGCGGTGACAAACAACTCCCTTATTTTCCTATTGTAGAAGAAAACCCGTTTTTAGGTTGGCGTGGCATTCGTTTAACCCTCGATCACCCAGAGATATTCTTGGTGCAAATAAGGGCGATGATCAAAGCGAATCTATTTACCAATAATTTGCACATCATGTTACCTATGATTGCCGATATAGGCGAAATAGACGAAGCGAATCGATTGATTAATCAAGCTTATCTCGAAGTTAAAAAAGAGGTAGAAGAGGCGGACGATAAGGCGAGCGTTACTAAACCGAAAGTCGGCATCATGATTGAAGTCCCGAGTATGCTGTTCCAGCTTGATCGATTAAAAGGCAAAGTGGACTTTTGTTCTATCGGGACAAATGATTTAACCCAGTATTTACTTGCGGTCGATCGCAATAATGACAAAGTCGCGGCTTTGTACGACTCCTATCATCCGACCGTTTTACACGCGATTCAACGCATTGCTAATATGACTAAAGAAGCGGGAATTCCATGTAGTGTCTGTGGTGAGCTTGCTGGTGATCCTGGTGGCGCTATGTTGTTAACAGGCATGGGGTTTTCTCAGCTCAGCATGAACACTCAAAACGTATTAAAAGTAAAATGGGTCCTTAAAAAAGCAGAGCTTGGTGATCTAAAACGACTGGTTGATGACGTCCTAAAATGCAACCGTCCTGACCAAGTCAAGTTTAGAGTGAATCGAACTATCTTAAACATAGGTGCTGCAAGCATACTACGAGCTGGTAATTAACTTTGGAAACGCAGTGTCAGACTATTTAATTTACATGCCTATCATTGGCATCATTGCAGGCTTATTATCAGGGCTACTGGGTATTGGCGGCGGTATTATTATTATCCCTGCCTTGTTGTATTTGCTGCCCAAAATTCCAGAAGTGACTCAGCAAAACGTGGCTATTATTGCAATCGCCACTTCGCTTTTTACCATCTGTATCACTGCGTTTTCTTCAGGGCGAAGCCATTACAAACGCGGCAACGTAGATTGGGCAATGGCAAAACCTGTTGTGGCTGCCGTAGCGATTTCTGCGGTGATTGCTTCTCAAATCGCAGTGATGTTATCGACAGCCTGGTTAACAAAAATATTCTCGATTTTACTAATTCTTCTAGCCATACAAATGTGGCGCGGCAAACACGATGTTACTTGTGAAAGTACCAAAGTTACAACGACTCAATTAGCCGGAGGTGGTGTGCTGACTGGAACACTTGCCTCATTAGCCGGATTAGGTGGCGGCGCGATATTAGTCCCTTACATGACGTACATTGGTATTCCTATCCGCAAGGCCATTGCAACGGCAGCGATTAGCGGTGTCGCCGTGGCCTTGTTTGGTAGTATTGGCTATTTGATGGCGGGTTGGAAATGGACAGAGTCCAGTGACTTCTTGGGCTATGTGCATTGGCCAACGGCGGTTACGATTATGGTTTTTTCTTATTTTGCCGCTCCACTTGGTGTTAAATTAGGACAAAAATTACAACAAGTGCAACTAAAAAAGGTTTTTGCGGTCTTTATGATGCTTGTTTCAATTAAATTATTATTAGAGGTGTTTGAGGTTTGGTAGATCCGATTATTTTCCCAGAGATAGATCCTATTATTGTATCTATTGGTCCGTTGGCCGTTCGTTGGTATGGCTTGATGTATTTGATTGGTCTGGGGTTTGCGTATTTTTTAGCAATACGAGAAGTCAATGCGGGTCGCTCACCGTTTAACAAAGAGCAAGTCAGTGACTTATTGTTTTATAGCTTCATGGGTGTCGTAATAGGCGGCCGCATGGGTTATGTGTTCTTTTATCAGTTCGAACGTTTTTTAGAAGACCCAACTTATTTATTTATGATCACTCAAGGTGGCATGTCATTCCATGGCGGCCTAATAGGGGTGCTGGTTGTATTATTCATCTACAGCCGAATGATGAAAATGAGCTTTTTACAAATTGGTGACTTTGTTGCGCCACTAGTACCAATCGGCTTAGGTGCAGGGCGTCTAGGTAACTTTATTAATGGTGAATTGTGGGGCCGCACGACGGATGTACCTTGGGGCATTGTGTTCCCAAATGCAGGCCCTTTGCCTCGCCACCCTTCGCAACTTTACGAGTTTTTCCTTGAGGGCTTAGTGCTATTTGCCGCCATCTATATATTTAGTCGTAAACCAAGACCTGTCGGTGCCGCTGGTGGATTGTTCTTAATGGGTTACGGCGCATTTAGATTTATTGTTGAGTACTATCGTCAACCGGATGACCATTTAGGTTTATTAACGTTAGGAATGTCAATGGGACAATGGTTGTCATTACCAATGGCGATCGCCGGGGCATTGTTAATGGTTTGGGCGTTTAAGACTCAGCCAAAAGGTATTAACGGCAAACTCGTCGAGCAATCAGCATAACAGTTATATAGATGTTACGGCTTGCCGTAAATCACAGAATAGAGATTTGATATGAACCAGTATTTAGATTTGTGTCGTCGCATTATTGACGAAGGTAAGTGGATTGAAAATGAGCGCACAGGTAAGCGCTGCTTGACGGTGATCAACGCTGAGCTGACTTATGATGTCGCCAATAACCAGTTTCCACTTATCACTACACGTAAAAGCTTTTGGAAAGCGGCTATCGCTGAATTATTAGGGTACTTACGCGGCTATGACAATGCCGCCGATTTTCGTGCGATTGGCTGTAATACTTGGAATGCCAACGCGAATGAAAACCAAGCGTGGTTAAACAATCCTCATCGCAAAGGCGAAGATGACATGGGGCGTGTATACGGAGTCCAAGGTCGCAAATGGGCCAAACCGGACGGTGGACACGTTGATCAGCTTAAGAAGATCATCGATGACTTAAAAAAGGGCATTGATGACCGAGGCGAGATCCTATCGTTTTATAACCCTGGTGAGTTTCACATGGGCTGTTTGCGTCCTTGTATGCATACTCACACGTTTTCGTTATTGGGCGACACCTTGCACCTAACCAGTTATCAGCGTTCCTGTGACGTGCCGTTGGGCCTTAACTTTAACCAAGTTCAGTGTTTTGTGTTGTTGGCGTTAGTTGCGCAAATTACTGGGCACAAACCAGGTAAGGCATACCACAAGATAGTAAACGCTCACATTTATGAAGATCAGCTAGAGTTAATGCGTGATGTGCAGCTAAAGCGTGAGCCTTTTGAGCCGCCACAACTCAAAATCAATCCAGAGATCAAGTCACTAGAAGACATCGAAACTTGGGTGACACTAGATGACTTCGAGGTGATTGGTTATCAACATCACGAGGCGATTCAGTATCCGTTTTCGGTTTAGTTTCGTTTAATAAACAAAAGCCTGCGTGTTATAGAAGCGTGAGATTTTTCTCACGCTTTTTTTTGAGAAAAAAACTATAAGGGTACAGTTTTTGAGTTGGCAATAAATACTTGCACATTGCGCCTCCTTGTTTGTTTTGCTTTTAACTTTTTGTTTTTATTGTATTTTTGTCTTGTCTTGTCTTGTCTTGT
>NZ_CEYNSH010000021.1:43431-57232 GCF_982872775.1 Psychrosphaera sp.
TTGTTTTGTTTTGTTTGAGTGCGTGGTCATTTTAAATGTGTTGACTCACTAAAATAAATCGTTAAAGTGCGCCTCACTAAATATTCAAGGATTTGAAATGTCGTTATTTAGAAAGGAAGTTGTTTCCCATCAAAGTGAGCGTTTAACAGGTGCTATCACCTTAGCTCAGCCATTATCTATCAAACTAAGTGTTTTAATTTTAGTTTCTTTTGCTATCGCAATTGTCACCTTTTTATTTACTGCTGAATATTCTCGTAAAGAAACTGTGCGTGGCTTTTTAATGCCAAATAAAGGGGTGATTAAAAGTTTTGCTACTCAAGGTGGTACGATTGAACGTTTATTGGTTGAAGAAGGCGATTTAGTTGAAAAAGGTCAAGCCTTAGCGACTATGATCATCCATCAAAATAGCGCTGATGGTTTAAGCTTAAGCAGTAAATTACAGAAACAACTTACTTCACAATTAACGTTGCTTGATGAAGAAATAAGCCAATACCAATCTATTCAAATCCAAGAAAACCAAAAACTCGAAAATAAAGCTTCAGCATTAAAGAACGAGAAAACAGCACTAGAAAGCCAATTTACCCTTGCCAATGAGAAGCTTGAATTACTGTTGAGCCAACAACGAGATGTTGAGCAGTTAAAAAATAACGGGTTTATTTCGAAATTTGAAAAAGAAAATCAACAACAAGCACTGCTTGAAGCAAAGCAACAAAAACAAAACATTGCTCGCTTACTGCTTCAACAAAATAATCAAATTAATCAAACCGCTTTTGATAAAGCAAACTTGCCACAGCAATATAAACTTCGAATTAATAACTTACTGCGTGAAAAAGCCAACATTGAAAATCAATTAGTGCAAGTAAAAAACAGTCATAGCTACACGATAACCGCTAGCCATGCAGGTACTGTTACTGGTATTCAAGTGGTTGAAGGTGAAACATTGTCGCCTTCAAAAGCGCAATCTAAACCTCTACTGCATATTTTACCTAAAGGCTCAGAGTTAGTCGCAGAGCTACTGTTACCAACTCGAAGCGCAGGGTTTATCGCCAAAGGCCAAACATCACGCTTACGTTTTGATGCATTCCCTTATCAACGCTTTGGTTTTATTGAAAGTGAAATCACCCGTATAGACCGAGCATTAATTACACCAAATGAAGTGCAACTACCAATAGCACTGCAAGAGCCAGTTTACCGTCTGAGAGCAAAGTTAACCAAACAGCAAATGCAAGCCTACGGACAAGCGTTTGAACTGAAAAGCGGAATGTTATTTGAGGCAGATATTATGTTAGAGCAACGGACTTTGATTGAATGGCTACTAGAGCCAATATACAGCATAAAAGGGCGAGTAAGCTAATAGCTTTAAGTGGTTTTCCTGAACAAGATTTGGGACATAAAAGAATTTTTCTGGCAAAGCAATAATAAAATGCTTTGTGAGAAAATAAAGCGGCTGGCTAAAGTCAACTTTAGCGAGGCAAACTAAAGCCAGCCTAATCAATCGCTCTGTCTCATGTGAGATTGAGCAAATTAATCACCCGACACTTTCATTAAAAATGATAGGTCGGACATATGGAGTATAACATTATGCGTGAATTAAACGTAAATGAATTAGAGCAAGTGAATGGTGGTATTGCACCAATGGCAGTTATGGCAGGAGCACACCTTCTTAAAAGCCTTGGATTAGCTTACAGAGTATATTCATGGGGCAAGCGCGCTGCCGGTTAAATACAAAGGCGCAGTTTAGCATCAACAAGGGTTTTGATTACAAAGCCCTTTAATTTATAAAGGCGGAACATATGTCAGAAGTGATTTGGTTTATTTTTGAATTATTAATAGTTTATGTATTAGCTTTTTTAATCTTTTCCTTTAACAAGCGCAAAAAAGGGTACGATGAAGATAAAGATATAGGAAAACGTTTCAATCATCTTTATGGTTTTGACATGTTGACAGAATATGCATTTATCCAATCATTAATGCGTTCGAAGTCACTTAAAATAATGGCAAGTATATTTATTATATGCGTGGCTCTTTTTCTAGTTGTGATGCTAACTAACTCAAGTTCTTAAGTTTATTAAGTTTATTAAGTTTATTAAATAATTTTCTCCACCCAAATTATGAATTTCAAACTCTACCCAAATCTTATTCTGGGTTGTAATTAAAATAGTTATGAGTCAACCAGTTTTACATTTCAAGTCTACAAGCGATATGCCTCTCATTCTCCAAGCTGAAATCGCAGAATGTGGTTTGGCTTCTATGGCTATGGTCGCAAGTTATCATGGTCATAAACTTGATATGGCGGCCATGCGTAAGCGTTATTCTGCTAATTTAAAAGGCATGAACCTTCAACAAATTATTGAGTTGGGGGATAGTTTAGGTTTAGCGAGTCGGGCGTTACAGTGCCCATTAGATGAAGTTCACAAATTGCAAATTCCTTGTATCTTACACTGGGATATGAACCACTTTGTGGTGTTAACTAAAGTCTCAGGTAAAGGAAAAGCAGCAAAATTTTCAATCAATGACCCTGCTGTCGGTAAACGTACTTTAACAACAGAAGAGTTCAGTAATCATTTTACGGGTATTTGTTTAGAGCTTACTCCTACCAGCAAATTCGAAGTAAAAGAAGAGAAGGCTCAAATGAAGTTCACGCAATTGTGGTCTTCTATGTCGGGCTTAAAATCAGGGTTGATAAAGCTCTTCGGCTTATCTTTGGTGCTTCAATTATTTGCCTTAATGACGCCCTATTATATGCAATGGGTAGTGGATGAGGTATTGATCAGTTTTGATAAACCTTTACTGACGGTGTTGGCAATAGGCTTTGCCTTGATAGCCACTATTTCGGTTGTAACGAATGCGGTTCGAAGTTGGTTGATATTGCGACTTTCAAGCTTGCTCAATATGCAAATGGGTGTGAATCTTCTAAGGCATTTATTGCGTTTGCCAATGAATTATTTTGAATCCCGTCATGTGGGCGATATTGTTTCCCGCTTTGGTTCACTAGCGCAAATTCGTGAGCGTATAACCACAGGCTTTGTTGAAACAGTGGTAGATGGTGTGATGGCAATAACGGTACTTATTATGATGGCGTTATATTCACTAAAATTAACAGCTGTCGTGCTTGCTGCAATAGGTCTATATACAATTGTACGATTAGCTTTATATCGTCCACTTCATCAAGCCACAGAAGAAATGATCCAAGCATCGGCCAAAGAGCAGTCTAACTTTTTAGAAAATATTCGTGGTATGCAAACCATTAAGCTTTTTGGTAATGAATCCCAGCGCCAAGGGATTTGGCAAAATCGTTATGCGGAAGTAATAAACAGTGAAATTCGTTTGGGCCGATTAAATATCAGCTTCGATTCCTTTAATAAATTGCTCTTTGGTTTAGAGAATGTTTTAGTTATTTATTTTGCCGCTATTATGGTCATGGCAAATAGCTTAACAGTAGGTATGGTTCTCGCTTTTATCGCCTATAAAGGCCAACTTACGGAGCGATTTGCCAACTTAATTGAGCAGATTATTCAATTTAAAATGATGCGACTCCATCTTGACCGTATTTCAGATATCGCACTCACTGCTCAGGAAGCCAACCGTGAAGGAGAGTCAGTATACTTAGCTAGTGACAATTCATTTGAAGAAAATCAATTTAAAGGTCAGCTTACTTTAGAGAATATCTGCTTTAGCTATAGTGAAGAACAAGCTCCTATCATAGATAATGTTAATTTAACACTTAATAGTGGTGAATCCATTGCAATAACAGGTGCATCTGGTGCGGGTAAAACCACGTTAATGAAAATCATGTTGGGATTATTACAACCAACGTCAGGTAAAGTACGACTTGATGGTAAAGATATTACGCAACTTGGTTTAAAAAACTATCGAAAACAAATAGCTGCTGTAATGCAGGATGACACATTGTTAGCGGGCTCAATCGCAGACAATATCAGCTTTTTTGACCCACAACCTAACTATTTAAAGATAGAGCAATGCGCTCATTTAGCGGCAATTCATGCTGATATTACAAAGATGACGATGGGTTATAACTCACTTGTTGGTGATATGGGTTCAAACTTATCGGGGGGGCAAGTCCAGAGATTGTTATTAGCTCGTGCTTTGTATCAGTCACCTTGTGTTTTATTTTTGGACGAAGCAACCAGCCATCTCGATAAGGAAAACGAAGCGAGAATTAGCGAACAAATCCAGCATTTGTCAATGACTCGAATTATGATTGCTCACAGACAAGAGACGATTAATATGGCTGAACAGGTTTATCATTTAAACGGTGGAACACTAGTAAAGCTATCGAGTGAGCACTACGATGAGGCAAGCTAATAAAAAGTGTCTGTTCTTGTGACTTTAATGTAACCCAACACATTGTAATTAAACTTGTTTTTTAGAGCTTTCTAGAATAGTTTTGACCCGTGACTCCATCGGATAGTCGCCTTTGGTCCAGCCAAGGCGCACTATCACGGTTTGTTCAGACGGGACCATCATCACAAATTGCTTTCGGTTACCCATCATAGCAAAGGCATCTTCAGGTAGTGTTGCCCAACGCAATTCCTCACTGCCTTCTGACTGTCCATTGATTGAACTGCCCTTGTTCTTCCCGCTTTTATTTAACCAGAACTGATAACCATAACGTGAATCGTTTTGACTAGAGTTTGGGGTCGTTGCTTTTGTGACCCACTCTTCATCTAGTAATTGTTGGCCATTAATCATTCCTTTATTTGCCATAATCCAACCGAGTCTCGCCCAATCTGGTGCGGTGGCATATATATAAGAGCTTGCAACAGGAACACCAGACGGATCAACTTCAAATGTGATGTTTTTGATGCCTGCTGGTTTGAATAACGACTCGTGAATAAAACTCAGTGTTCGTTCCGGTGATTGCTCAAAATGTTCAAACAGCAGTCGGGCGAGAATATTTGAGGTGCCGCTTGAATAAGAAAAATGGCTACCAACATCGTGTTTCAAAGGGCTTGCTATCGCAACGTCAGAAGCACTCGTAGCAGTAAAAAGCATATGGGTGGCATCGCTCCCTGGTGCATAAGTCTCATCAAAATCCAACCCAGATGTCATGGTTAGCAAGTGCTCTACAGTTATTTCTTGTCTAGAATCACTGGACCATTCGGCAAATAACGGCGCAGACTTGAGTTCGATATTCAGGGCTTCTAATCGCCCAATTGCCATGGCGATGACACTCTTTGCCATAGACCAACCTAACAAAGGCGTCTGCTTATCAAATCCAGGGCCATAAGACTCTGCGATTAATTGGCCATTTTTAATAATGACGATGGCACGAGTATTTAATCCATTCTTGTTGTCATTCTCTAACAAGTTTTCCAACAGCTCAGAATGCTGTTCGACGAGATGTGGTCTCTTAATACCTATTGGCCATGCCTTTTCTGCAGGTGACTGAGTTTGTTCAGAATGATTGCTGGTGGTCTGCGATGAAATAATGTTAGTTTTTGAGTTTGAAATCTTTTCTCTGTTTGCAAGCTGCAAGGCTTTAGGCTGCCAGTCAGCGTCTGGGTGCGTAATCATACAACCATAGTGTTTTGAATAAACCGCTGTTGTAGTGGCTAGGCCGAATAAATCAGTTGTAACTTGTTGGTTGTCATCATCAATAATGATATTAACCAGTTTGGTAGCGGGTGAATAGGAGCTCAAATCGGAGCTTATACGTTCTTTGTTGAGACCGGTGATGAATCGGCTTGAACAAGCTAACTTGGCACTCAAGCTTGTCGCAACTTCGACAGCGTGACCAAGGTGGAAAATAGAAAAACCTAAAAATAGAGACGGAGCCGAAGCAATCAAGCTAAGCACCAAAATAAGCAGAATTAAAAAGCGTTTCATAAATCGAGGTCATTTTGTCTAATGATATTTAGATCAATACCTTACCATTGAAAATGAAGGTTTGGATAGCAGGAAATGATTTGTAACATTTGGCTACACATGAAAGACTTAACAAGTCTTTGAGATTAATAGACAATGGTCGTTTATATGGTAGTCTTTAGTAACAGTTCCGATGTGTTGATGCAGTAACATCGAACCTCAAAACCAGCTTAAGATCAGACGCTAGACGAAAAGTATGGTCGAAAGCAAGATAAAAAATAGACACCAAACAGGGCACAGCATCAACCATTGTTGGACATTTCATAAATGAATTATGTGGCGCTAGCGATTCCGTTTTTTCTTCTGCTCATAATAATCGAACTGGCGGTCGATTATTGGCGAAAAAGTGGTTATTACCAACTCAATGATACCGTCAATTCATTGCACATTGGCATTCTAAGCCAAATGTCCGGTCTCGTCAGACGTCTAATCCAATTTAGTGCATATGCTCTAGTCTTCCAGCACATTGCGCTTTTTTCTTTACCGACCTCTGAATGGTGGGTTTGGGTGTTAGCCTTTGTTGGTTATGATCTTTGTTATTACTGGTACCATCGTTTATCTCATGAAATAAATGGTTTATGGGCTTCTCATGTTGTTCATCACCAATCTGAAGAATACAACCTCAGCACCGCATTGCGCCAGACAAGCGGCAGCATTGTTAGTTTTGTTTTCTATTTACCATTGGCTGTTATTGGTATTGACCCTATCGTATTAATTTCCGTGGGCTCACTCAATCTTATTTATCAATTTTGGGTACACACTCGTCATATAAACAAAATGCCAGCTTGGTTTGAGTTTATTTTTGTTACGCCAAGCAATCATAGAGTTCACCATGCCCAAAACCCCGTTTATTTAGACAGAAATTATGGTGGCGTTTTTATTATTTGGGATAGGTTATTTAACACTTATCATCCCGAGCTCGACGACGAACCGGTAATCTTTGGTGTCACGAAACCACTAGCAAGCTGGAACCCAGTATGGGCCAACCTGGAGGTATATTGGAGTTTGATGCTTGATTCATTCAGAACCCAAAGCTGGTCGGATAAAATTCGTGTGTGGTACAAACGCACTGGCTGGCGGCCTGAAGATGTTAAGCAAACTCACCCAAGCCCAGTTTATGATCCTTACAAACTGGTTAAATATGACGTTCAAAATAATTGGATTCAAAAAGCTTACGTTCTGTTTCAGCACCTTACAACGCTTGGTTTTGTACTGGTTATTTTGTATCAAGCATTAGATAAAACCGCGTTTGAAATATTTATAACATTTGCAGTGGTTGGCTATGGCCTGCTGAGTTTGGGAATGATCCAACAACTGCAAAAATATAGTTATATCGCTGAAGCACTAAAAATATTCGTTTGGTCCGCTTTTGTCATTTATGGTCCTTACGATTATCCTGTTTCTATCTCGTTGGTTACCGTTTGGGCTTTGATTAGCGCAGTTTTACTGGGTCTATCTTATAAAGCTCTTTTAGGCAAAATTGATACAAGCTCTGCTAGTCAGACAAACGCAGAGGCAAAAGAAGCGGAAACAAACAACCCAAAAATAACAATAAAACAACCATTGTCAGGGAATTAACATGTTGTCACCAAAACCCACATCATTGTTTAAAATAAATCGCATCTCGATAGCACTATTTAGTGTTGCCTCGGTGTTTTCTTTGAATGTTAATGCTAACGAAGCAGAAGAAGATAAAGGTCTAGAGGTTATTCAGGTAACGGCGCAAAAAAGGGTAGAAAGTATCCAAGATGTGCCTATTGCGATTACGGCATTTGGTGATGGTGATATTGCAAAAATGGGTATTCAAAATGCCAATGATTTGGGGTTATTAACACCAGGTCTTGAGACAAACAACGCTACGGCCACCCAAACGACGTTTAATATTCGTGGCATAACCACCAACGATATGGGGATCGGTTTAGACGCGGCTGTTGCGGTGTATATTGATGGCGTTTACGTAGGTCGTCGTGGTTCATCTAACATCAATTTTAATGATGTTGAGCGCGTGGAAGTTTTAAAAGGTCCACAAGGTACTTTATTTGGTCGCAATGCCGCAGCTGGTGCGATACACATCATCACCAAAAAGCCGAGCGATGATAATGAAGGAATGATTAAGTTTACGTTAGGTGAATACGACAAGCGTAAAGTTGAGTTCTCAACCAATGTTCGAATTAATGATGAGTGGTCATTTAGAGGCGGGTTTAACTCTAATTCACGTGGCGGTTACCTTGATGTAGTCGGTGACAATGAACGGTATGGCACACAAGAAGACTGGTCTATTCGCGGTGCGTGGTTGTGGCAAAAGAGTATGGACACTGAGGTGATCATACGCGCCGATTTTAATGACACCAATCAGCAAGCTAGACCGGCGATTACCCTGAATACAGGATACGGAAATGGCGACCCATTTGCCCCTATCGAATATGACTTTGAAGGCTTAGAAACAAGAGAAGCTTATGGTGCGTCTATCGAAGTAAATCATGATATGGATGATATGACGTTTACCTCTATCACCGGTTTTAGAGCCTTCGAGCGTTACAATGCGATGGAAGATGATGGCTCTGCGTTTGAGCGTGCTTATTTTGAAAGTATCCTGATTGAAGACCAAACTCAGTTAAGTCAGGAGTTTCGTCTTGTTGGCCAGCATGGTGATTTAAAATGGACAGCAGGCTCTACATTCTATTATGAAGATATTGAGCAAGACGTAATTGCTACTTTTAATACAGTTAGTTTTGACGCATTGGCGGCGGTTCAATTGGGAATGGACCCGCGACTTGTTCCACAAATGCCGTTTGGACAAGGTGTTGCTGGTGCTTATATGACACTTGGCCCTCTAGAAGCACAACAGGTTATCGGTGCTGAAATACAACGCCGAATGATGCAAGGTCAGGATTTTGAAACAGCCCAAGGGGAGGTTGGTGCCGAGTTAATCAACGCAAACTTGGACAAACTCTTTGCTCAACATACGGAAACATTTTTGCATGAGGCCACCACGACAAGTGTTGCACTATATTTTGATGGTACGTATGCACTTACTGACAAGTTGGACCTTACTTTAGGAGGTCGTTATACCTATGACGATAAAGAGTTTGCCCTTTTCTCGACTCCACAAAACTTCTTTACGGTACCTTATCAAGACCTAGGTGAAGTGCCATTAGCCGTTGCTTTTCAACCAGAAGATGCCGAACAGGAAGATACTTGGTCTAAGTTTACGCCACGAGCTGTGATTGATTATAAGTGGACCGACTCTTTCATGACTTATGTCTCATACGCCAAAGGCTTCAAATCTGGAGGATTTAATGGTTTAGGCAAAGCGCCACCGATTAAAGAAGAAACGGTTGTTAACACTGAGGTGGGCTTTAAGTCGAGCTGGTTTAATAACCGCTTCAGATTTAATGGTTCTTTATTTGATTACGAATACACAAATTTACAACAGCTTGAATTGTTTGGCTCTCCAGTACCGACTTATAACTTGCGTAATGTCGATGCGGAAGGCGATGGGTTTGATGTTGAATTTGTTTGGCAAGTTACGCCAGACCTTATTGTGACTGCCAACCATGGTGAAACCGATGCTCGATATACCAAGTGGGACTTTTTCCCAGGTGAAGACCAATCAACGGGCCGTGTGGGTCAAACTATCTCTGGTATGCCAGAAAGCCAAAGTAATATTCGGTTTGATTATTTCTTTGCTGCCTTACACGGTGAATTTAATTTCCACTTAAGTTGGGCACACACCTCAGAAAGGACGCAAGGCGTCGAGGGTCCAAAACTCCCAATTTTACCATTTGAGCCAGGTACCGTTACTGGACTGACCGCAGATAACCGCATCGACGGATATAGTATGGTCAATACTCGATTAAGTTGGCAAAGTGATAACCATCCAATTTTTGCCGCAGTTTATGTCAGCAATGCATTAGACGAAGAGTATTTAATTCAAACGGGTGGACAAGCGATGGCGCTAGGCTCTCCTATTGCGACACCTGGCTTGCCAAGAATGTTTGGGTTTGAGTTCGGTATGGAGTTCTAACCAAACGACAAACAATGTTAAGAGAATGCCAGCAGGATAGGGCATTCTAGGAGGAAAAATGGAATACCTCGATAGTTTGTCCGAAGTTTTGTTAGTAATGGTGTTAATCTCTTTGATACGCACCTTTACTCAACAAGATTGGTTGGCCAAACCTTATAAAACATGGATTGTATTTGCTTTAGCTTTTATTGCTATTACGGCAAGTGTCGGTGCTGTGCGCTTTGCTGAACTGGGAGCGGAGTCACATATTGGTGTAAGCAATACCATCATTGCGCTACACGACTTTTTGTCATTACTCAGCACCAAGTTTGCAATGCTGTTCTATGCCTGTTTGCTCCCTGTAACCTTGGTCTCATCAATGTGTAAAACCTTGCAAGCCCAAGAAAGAGAACTGAATGGCGCAAGGTTTTCTTACACCGATAGGCGAGGGCAGTTAGACGAAAATAAAATAGCTAACTTTGCACTAAAGGTATTGCTCTTTGGCTTTGTGTATAGCCTATTAACATTTGCTTTTCGTGATGGATTGCCAACAATTATCAGTGATGCCATTGTGTTTATTGGCCTAATGTTGTTTTTCTTACAGGCTAGAACGAAATGGCTAGTGGGTAGCTCAATTATTTTTATTTTAGCTGTACCCTTGAGTCATCTTTTACCTATCTCAGCCGATGTTACTGTCGCTGTGTTTCATTTCTTGTTGGCCAGCCATTTTGAATTGGTGCGCCGGGCGATTAAAAAACACAAAAGCACAACTAATCCTGCGAATTTAGCCGACTTTGAATTACAATCATGAGATATC
This sequence comes from Psychrosphaera sp., assembly GCF_982872775.1. NCBI lineage: Bacteria > Pseudomonadati > Pseudomonadota > Gammaproteobacteria > Alteromonadales > Pseudoalteromonadaceae > Psychrosphaera > Psychrosphaera sp. Next base: position 54,144 of record NZ_CEYNSH010000021.1, read on the forward strand.
AAAAATAGAGGTGTACCATGACAGACGCAACGCTAGATCAAAGCCGAATAAACGAGATTTCAAACTGGGGGCAAGACAAGCGCTTGACCTATTTGTTGAAGCAAATGATTGAACAACAAAAGGTTTGGATTCTAACTGACGAGCACGGTGCGGTCATGTTAACGACAGAAGATGAAGATTGTATTCCAGTGTGGCCACATCGCGAGTTTGCCGAGCAGTGGGCGACAGGTGACTGGGAGGGCTTTGAGCCTAAAGCAATCACTTTAAAAGACTGGCAGTCAAAATGGACACCTGGTCTAGAAGTCGATGAGTTAGCGGTAGTAGTATTCCCATTGCCTGATGAAGACGGTATTTTGCTAGATCCTGCCGAGCTTCACTACGAGTTAGATGAGAAAAAACGTAAGCTTCACCCGTAAATAATCAAAGAGTGGGTTATGACTTGGTTAATAAAATCACATCATTGCCCACAAATTCTACTTCAAAACCAAACTTCTCTGCGACAAATTCAAACGTTGTCTGACTAAAAAATGCGACGTGAGTTAAGTCATTTTTGTAGTGCCAACTTTTAAACTTTTCTTTATCTATTACAAGCTTGGTCATGATACCAAGCACACCATCTGGCTTTACTCGGTCGAGCAAAATAGGCAAGTCTCTTTTGGGTCTATTAAAGTGTTCAACGACTTCAGTGCATGTCACAAAATCGTATTGCTTATCGAGTATTTCGGGGTTGTTATGGTAAAACACATCATACAAATCAACATCTAGACCCAACCTTTGAAGTTCGGCTGCTAAGGCTGGTCCTGGGCCGCAACCAAATTCGAGCCCTTTTAGTGCCTTGGTCGAAGTGTCTAATGGAGGAATAAGCCGAGTATCTGATTTTTGGGGCTGTGGTACTGACTTTGTTTCTACAGATGACTGAGCTAATGGGACAGCTATATTTTCCCCAAAGTTGTCAGCGAGATTAGCTAGGTCGAGTTTAGTTAACACCGGCTTGGCCACACGACTTAAAAACGTGAGATAACCATGGTCGTGTAGTACGTTTTGATGCTTGTCGTATTCTGCCTTTTCATCTTCAGGACTAAGGTGTTGATGATATGGTACAAAAACCAACTGGCACTGAGCGCATTGATAATAATCTCGGCGATTATCACTATGAAAATGGTGCGAGCTTGGGTGCTCGCACAATATGCAATCTGGACTTAGCGTAAGTACGCTAGGCTCAATCTCTTTTTGGGAGTTTTTGCGAGCGCTAGCGCTTTTTCTACGACCCATTATTAGCTTTTGTCAAAGCCTAACATTTTCATGTATTTAGCCATGTCTTCTGCAGATTTTGCTGGACGAACGTTTTTATCAATCATGACGATTTTGCCAGTCTTGTCGATATAAAACGTGTGGCGCTTAGCATAGCCCATAAAACTTACGCCATAGGCATCCGCAACGTCTGCGTCTGGGTCACTTAGCAGTGGGAAGTCAGCTTTTGTTTCTTGAGCAAATTTAGTGTTGTCTTCGACATCATCTGTAGACGCCATAAAATATTGAGCGTTGAATTCTTTGAGTAAGTGGCCGTTTTCAGCCAATGACTTACATTCAATCGTACAACCTGAGGTAAACGCCTTTGGGAACCAAGCTAATACAACGGCTTTGTCGCCTTTATAATCAGAAAGTGAATAAGTTTTACCATCGCTGCCTTTCATTGAAAAGTCAGGGGCCATGTCGCCCACTTTTAAATCAGCGTTTGCGAATGTCGAAAACAAGACGGCTAGGCTTAGTGATGCGGTTTGTAATAGTGATTTGATCATAGTCGTATTCCATTATTATGAAGGGGGTTACTAAACCTTATCCTTCTTTTCTATTTGCTCGTAGTTGAACGTTTGTCTGCTAATTGGTAAACATTTGAGACGGTTCAATTTATTGTTGGATTTAAACCTCATTTTGTACAGCTTTTTATTTAGTCATTCTGCTTAGCCGTATTATCATGTTAAGAAACATCATGAGGTATGCACCTGACAGCCTACGCTGACTTTTCCTATGGCGATCAGTCCTTTTACTTATTTAGTGGCTTTAAATTGAGAAATGATAAAGTCTAACTGCACCTTAAACGGCAAATTGGCTAACAGTTTTGCCTTTGCCTCAACCGAAATTTTCCACCCAAATGGGGTCATGGTTAACAGGTTTTCAATATCACTCTCGCGCTCAAGGCTGATGGTCTGTTTGACATTGTCTGCTTCAATTAACTGGAATCCTTCTGGCGCTTTAGGAGAATCGTGTAATTGAGGTTCTTTATAAATTTGTTGTTTGAGCTCAAGTAAGTGATCTGGCCCTGGAGCGACAGAAATAATACTTCCGTCCTCACTCAATACTCGTTGACATTCAATGCCTACCAAAGGGGCAAAAACATTGGCGATAACATCGATACTCTGGTTTTCAAATGGCAGGTGTGCGTTGGTTGCAACGCTATAATGAACGTTTTTATTGCGTTTGGCTGCATACTTTACCGCCGCTTTCGAAATATCTATGCCATATGTTTCACAGCCAGTAGAGCGTTCAATTTCGTCAGTGTAATAACCCTCACCGCAGCCTAAATCGATAACCTTGCTTGGATTGAGACTTGCGATCTTTGATACGAGTGCGGTTCTCAGGAACTCATAGAAGCCTTCTTGTAAGAATAGACGACGTGCCATCACCATATTTTTATCATCACCGGGTTGAAGAGACTTTTTTTGCTGCACAGGCAACAGGTTAACATAACCTTCTTTTGCAATATCAAAGCTGTGATTATTGTGGCACTTGTACATATTGTTTTGCTTGGTCAGTGAAGACTGACACAAAGGACACCGATAGTTTGCAATAGAAGTCATGGGCAATGCTTTTATAAATTTAAGTCGAGGGGATTATACGTGAAGCGCGTAAAGTTTGCAGGGGCTTGTTACAGGTTGAATTGGCGAATAAAACAGCGAACGAACACAAAATTGAATTATTTATGAAAAAGAGGCTTTACCTTCCCTCGTCGCTAAGTATAATTGCCGGACTTCGATGCAGGGGCGTAGTTCCAATTGGTAGAACAGCGGTCTCCAAAACCGATGGTTGGG
>NZ_CEYNSH010000022.1:0-1064 GCF_982872775.1 Psychrosphaera sp.
ATTTAGATCGTAAGGAATAAACTCTTCTGGCTTGAGTCGTTTTACATTCCATGTGTGAAAATACTCATGGCTGCACAAGCTCAAAAATGTTTGATAATTATCATTGAGTTCGTCGTCCTTACTAATGATGTCATGGCGGCTACAAACCAAGGCTGTGCTATTGAGGTGCTCTAACCCTCCAAAACCGTTGTCGGTGACCATTGTCATAAACAAGTATTGGTCGACGTCAGTTGGCAGCCCTCCAAACACGTCTTTTTGAAATTCACAAATCGGCTTTAAATCTTTAACGACGCGTTCTAACGAGCCAAAGTGTTTTCCAGCTGTCACCATATAGTGTGGGATATTATCTACTTCAAACTCGGCGATATCTAACTCACCCATTAATATAGGGTAATCGGTAAAGTCTAAATAGTTTTTGGCTTCATAGTCACCCCAATCAAACGCTTGTGTTTGATTATTTTTGGTAAGGCCTGTCGCAATGCTCCATTTATTAGTAAGAGGGTGAGTTGGTTTTACAATTTCTACGCGACATGGTGTATGACCAAACCCTCTTACTTCATAACAACTGCTTGCTGGATTAATAAAACCAAATTGCTGGTCTAAATAGGCCTTCCTGACACTTAAATCAAAAGCATAATAATGATACTCGACTGTTACAGGTAAATTGTTATGCGACACATTATAACTGGACTTGGAATCAGCGGTTACACTTAGACTACCTTTACTGTCATATGCTCGAAAGTCCAAAACGTGTTTTGCAAAATCACGAATCATGTAGCTGCCAGGCAACCAATTGGGCAAAGAAAGTGTAACGTCGCTTTCTGATTCTGGTGTAAAGCTGATTTCAATTTTGAAGATGTGTTGCAGTGGGTCGGCAACTTGGATTTTATAATTTACATGAGACATACAACCACCTCTATCCGATTACTTTTAGAACAGTCAGTACCATTAATTGTATATTTAATAGGGGTAACTAACCGAAAAGGTTTATAATTTAGAAAATACATTAATGTGAGTGATCTTATGGAATATTCTGAAAAAGTCCAAGCTAGAATCAATTATGC